>JARHZT010000022.1 GCA_029258015.1 Malacoplasma sp.
TTACCAAACAATCAAAATAATAATCAAAAGACAATAGAGATAAAAAATCTTAATAAATCATTTTCACACAAACATGTTTTAAAAAATATTAATTTAACATTGTATAAAAACCAACATATTGCATTACTTGGTGGAAATGGAGCTGGTAAAACAACACTTGTAGAAATAATTGCAGGTTTAAATAAACAAGATAGTGGAACTATTGATTATTGATTAAATCAAAAACATGACTTTAGAGAAAAAATAGGAATACAATTTCAAGATTCTACATACCCTAAAGGTGTAAGCGTAAAAAGTGTTATTAAATTTGTAAAAGATATATATAAAGCAGATATATCTAAAAATGATTTAAATGCATTAATTCACATTTTTGGAATAGATGAATTTTATAATTTAAAAGCTTCTAGTTTATCAGGAGGACAAAGCCAAAGACTTAATTGTTTACTTTCCATAATTCACAAACCTTCATTTTTGATATTAGATGAACTTTCAACAGGATTGGATGTGACAATAAAAACTAAAATCAAAAATTTTATAAAGACATTTGCAGACAAAAATAATATATCAATTTTAGTAATTAGTCATGATATGGAAGAAGTTGAATTTTTAGCAGAAAGAATAGTTTTATTAAGAAATGGTGAAATATATGTTGATGCACCTATTAGCGAGATAAAAAAGAAATACAAATCAATTCAAAATTTTATTGATTTATATGTGTAAAAAAATGCTGTTTTCACAGCATTTTTTTAATCATTGTAAACTACGCCTTTAATTCTTGTCATAGCTAAAAGTGAATCACGAATTCCTTGTACTCCAAATCCTGAATTTTTTATTCCAGTAAACGGGAATATATCAGGCCCTCTTGAAGATGATCTATTAATGTTAATAGTTCCTGTTTCTATGTTTTTAACAAGCATTTCAATTTCTTCTTTGTTTTCACTAAATATTGAACCTTGTAAACCATATTCACTATCATTTGTAATTTGGATTGCTTCTTCCATATTTTTAACATGGATTATTGGTAGTAATGGTCCAAATGGTTCTTCTCAAGCTATTCTACTTTTTAAACTTACATTATCTATTAAAGTAGGTTCTAATAAGTTGTATCCTATAACTTTCCCACCATGAATGATTTGTCCACCATATGATATTGCATCATTTATTAAATCTAAATTGTAATCTAATGTTTTTTTATCAATCAATGGTACAACATCTACATTTTGGAATGGATCACCAACAGTTAATTTTCATATTTCATCTTTTAAAAGTTTAATGAAATCATATGAAATTTCTTCTTGTACTAATATTCTTTTAATAGCTGTACATCTTTGACCAGAGAAATTATATGCACCTTTAATAATTTCTTTAGCTGCCAATTCTAAATTAGCAAATTTTGAAACTATAGCAACGTCTTTTCCACCCATTTCAAGCACTAGTGGTTTCATAGTAATTTTTTGTGCTATCTTTTTACCTATTGTTGTACTACCTGTAAAAGTAGCTCCAGCTATTCTTTCATTTTCTACAATATAGTCTCCAATTTCACTACCTTTACCAATAACTAAATTGAATACACCAGGAATTATTTGTGCTTGTTCAAAATATTTAGCTAGTTGACTTGCAACTAATGCTCCTTGTGTTGCAGGTTTAAATACAACAGTATTACCAAATAAAATAGCAGGTATTATTTTTGAAATACTTAAATTAATAGGATAGTTAAATGGAGATATTGCTAAAACAACTCCAATTGGTTCTCTATAAAATTTACCAACCTTACCTTCGATACCATGTATATAACTATTTATTACAACAGGATTTAAAAATTCATTCTGATAAATTTTTATTGTTTCCAATATATATTCATAACTTCTTTCAATTTCTTTTATTGAATCGTTATATGGTTTTCCTATTTCTAATGTCATTAATGTAGCTAAATATTCTTTTTCTTTAATAAAAATTTGAGCAAATTCTTTAATTTTTCTAATTCTCATTTCATGAGAAATGTTTTTTCAAATTTTAAAAGCTCTATTTGCACCTTCATATGCTACATCAACATGATTTTTCTTTAAGCAAGGTAATGAACCTATACATGATCCATCAATAGCAGAATAAACTTCTAATGTATCTTCTGTATCTACAAATTTACCATTTATATAAGCACTGGCCTTGAAAAAATTTTCATTCATAAAATCAATCCTTATTTAATTAACAATTAATTTAATTGTATGAATATAAATCAAAAAATTAAAGTGTCTAAATAATTTTTTATATTTTTTTTGCTTCAATTTTATCTAAAACTCTTTTTTTGATATTTTCAAATTCTTCAATATTACTATCAAAATATGCTTCTAATTGATTTTTACCTTGACATATTTTTTTACCATCAATAAAATATCAGCTTCCATTTTTATCTATAATTTCATATTCAATTGCAAAATCAATAATTTCTTTTTTAGAATCAAACCCTTTTCCAAAAAATATATCAATAAAACAAGTTTTAAATGGTGGTGCTAATTTATTTTTAGTAACAATTATTTTAGATTTTATACCAACAATTTCAGTACCATTTTTTAATAGTTCACTTCTTTTTACTTCTAATCTTATTGAACTAAAAAACTTTAATGCTCTTCCACCTGTTGTTACTTCATTATTTCCAAATAGAACTCCAACTTTTTCTCTAACTTGATTAATGAAAATAACAGAAGTTTTAGACTTAGCTATTGTTGATTGAATCATTCTTAAACCTTTAGACATTAATCGAGCATGTGAACCCATAGTTTGATCATTAACATCACCTTCTATTTCAGATTTAGGAGTAAGAGCTGCAACAGAATCTACTACTATAAGGTCTATCATATTTGTTTTAATTAGTGCATCAACAATAGAAAATGCTTGTTCACCATATTCAGGATTAGCCACTAATAATTTATTTGGATCTATTCCAATATTTTCTATATATTTAGCATCTAGTGCATTTTCTGCATCAATATAAGCAACATTACCATTATTGTTTAAACAAGCTTTTATAGCTTGTAATGCTATTGTTGTTTTTCCTGAAGATTCATTACCATAAATTTCAATTATTCTCCCTCTAGGAAATCCATTTATTCCTAATGCAGAATTTAATACATAACTACCACTTTCAATTGTTTCTACGTTAAAATTGTCTATTTTATTAAATGTCTCTTTTCCAAACTTCTTTTCAATCTCTTTTAATGCATTATCTAATATTTTATTTTCATTTATGTTATTAATCATATCATTCTCCATTTTAACAAGAAACCCACCATTTATATAAAACAATAATTTATACAAATGTTACAAAAAAAGATATTAAGCAAAGCTCAATATCTATTCTTCTACTTCATAATTGTTGTCAGCTACATTTTCATCATAATATTCAACATCTTCATAGTTAACATCATCTTGTTCTGCATATTCTTCCTGTTCGTATGCTTCTTGTTCATACTCTTCTTCATAATTATTTTCTTCAACTATTGGAGAGTGGTGTCTATATAAAGCATATTCTGGTACTTTAGCATTTTTTAATGTTTTTATAATGAATTCATTAGCTGTATTAAAACAACTTAATATTTGGTCTTTGTTTTTTAGTTCAATTAAAAAACCACTCTTAATTATTAAAACTTTTGTAGCAAATAAGTCTGCTTCATTGTAATCATCTGAAGCATATAAAACTGTAGTTTTGTTAAGTTTGAAATAGTCTTCTAAGAATTCAAATAATTTAATTCTGTCACTTGAATTCATTCCTTGAAAAATACTTTTAATAAGTATCATTCTTTTTCCAACCAAGATATCTAATAGTGTTGTTAGTTTTTCTCTAGATATATCATCTAGTTCAACCATATTCAATCCTAAAGCATCTGAGAATTGCATTAATCCTGTAATATGATTTAAAAAATCTTGATCTAATTCAATATTCATATTTTCAAGAACTTTTGATATCACATCCATAACTTTAGTATTTTTATTTGTTTTAAATGATATGTAATCTATATTTTTTAAATCATAAAAGATATCGTGTTCTGAAGAATTATTTTGATATTTATCATATAAATCACTATCTACATCAATTCATCTTTGATAACTTTTAAAATTCTTGTAAACATAACCACCAGTTTTTTGTTCATCACCTCTTAAAATATCTATTAATAATTGATTTGAAACAGAATCATCAGAAACAATAGCTATTCTATCTTCTTGAAAAATATCAAAACTAATATTATTTAATCTATATCCAAAATATATTTCATCTTCATTTCAAGAATTAAAATCTAAATGGTGAATTTTAAAACTTATATTCGAATTAGCATAATCATCTTTTAAGTTGAATATACTTCTTTTTATTTCTTTTTGTGTTTTCATAATTTCTCTCTGTGCTTCAGCAATTTTATCAATATCTTTATCTGAAATTACATAGCTTTCAATATTATCTATTTGAAATTGAAGTCTATTATTTAATT
>JARHZT010000008.1 GCA_029258015.1 Malacoplasma sp.
ACCAACCTGTCTCACGACGGTTTGAACCCAACTCACGTATCTCTTTAATCGGCGAACAGCCGAACCCTTGGAACCTGCTTCAGCTCCAGGATGAGATGAGTCGACATCGAGGTGCCAAACACTGCCGTCGATATGAACTCTTGGGCAGTATCAGCCTGTTATCCCCAGAGTAGCTTTTATCCGTTGAGCGATGGCCGTTCCATTCCGAACCACCGGATCACTATGACCTAGTTTCCTACCTGTTCGACTTGTCAGTCTCACAGTCAAGCACACTTATACCATTACGCTCTACACATGATTTCCAACCATGTTGAGTGTACCATTGCGCGCCTCCGTTACCTTTTGGGAGGCGACCGCCCCAGTCAAACTGCCCACCTAACACTGTCCTTCAACCGGATCACGGGAGTAAGTTAGAGAAAACATAATACGATGGTAGTATTCCAGTGTTGACTCCATAATTCCTAGCGAAATTACTTCAAAGTCTCCTACCTATGCTCTAAACGAATTAAATTTTCCCAATATTAAGTTACAGTAAAGCTTCATGGGGTCTTTTTGTCTAATCGCGCCTAAAGGGCGTCTTCACCCTTGCCGGAATTTCACCGAGTCTATTGTCGAGACAGTCAAGAGATGGTTACACCATTCAAGCGGGACGGAATTTACCCGACAAGGTATTTCGCTACCTTAGGACCGTTATAGTTACGGCCGCCGTTCACCAGGGCTTCGGTTAAGAGCTTCGTCTTACGACTAACCCCCTTCCTTAACCTTCCGGCACTGGGCAGGTGTCACCCCATATACATCACCTTACGGTTTAGCATAGAGCTGTGTTTTTGTTAAACAGTCCCCCCTCGCTCTTCACTGCGGCTCAATTTAAAATTGAGCATCCCTTCTCGCTAACTTACGGGATTAATTTGCAGAGTTCCTTAACAATAGTTAACTCGCTAGCCTTAGGATACTCTCCTTGACCACGTGTGTTCGTTCTCGGTACGGTCAATATATGATAAACTAGAAGCTTTTCTTGGAAGTGTGATATATGCAGCTTCTCTACTACCCGAAGGGTTCGATCGTATTCATGCCTTGTTCTTATAGTAAGCGGATTTGCCAACTTACAAAACTTAACATTTAAACCAGAATCCAATAACTGGCCTGCAATAACCTTCTCCGTCACTCCATCATTCATACATTGGTACAGGAATATTAACCTGTTATCCATCGGTTACGCCTTTCGGCCTCACCTTAGGACCGACTAACCCAGGATGGACGAACCTAGTCCTGGAAACCTTGGTCAATACGGCTTGGAAGATTCTCACTTCCATACGTTACTTATGCCGGCATTCTTACTTCTATACAGTCCAATAGTTCTCACGATCTATCTTCGTGCCGTATAGAACACTCGCCTACCGCTACATGCAGTAGCCCGCAGCTTCGGTATTACACTTAGCCCCGTTGAATCTTCGGCGCAGAGGCACTCGACAAGTGAGCTGTTACGCACTCTTTAAACGATGGCTGCTTCTAAGCCAACATCCTTGCTGTTTAAGTACCTCAACATCCTTTTCCACTTAGTGTAATTTAGGGACCTTAGCTAGCGATCTGGGCTTTTTCCCTCGCGACTATGAAGCTTATCCCCCACAGTCTGACTGCTGGAATAAAATGCATAACATTCAGAGTTTAATTCTACTCAGTACACCGAGGTGGCGCCATTGTAGATTCAGTGCTTTACCTTCACGCATTCATTATCCAACGCTAATCCTAAAATTATTTCGGCGAGAACAAGCTATCACGGAATTCGATTGGAATTTCACCCCTAGCCACAAGTCATCCACTGTCGTTTCAACGAAAGTTGGTTCGGTCCTCCATTTGGTGTTACCCAAACTTCAACCTGCTCATGGCTAGATCATCCCGTTTCGTGTCTATTGCTCCATACTAAACGCCCTATTAAGACTCGGTTTCCCTACGGCTCCACATCTACTGCTTAACCTTGCATGAAACAATAACTCGCCGGCTCATACTTCAAAACGCACGCCATCACACATTAAAGTGCTCTGACACATTGTAGGCATATGGTTTCAGATTCTATTTCACTCCCATCTCTGGGTTCTTTTCACCTTTCCCTCACGGTACTATACGCTATCGGTGACTGGTTAGTATTTAGGCTTACCCAATGGTCTGGGCAGATTCCGACAAGATTTCACGTGTCCCGCCGTACTCAGGATACTGCTAGGTATAAAAATGATTTCGTATACGGGAGTGTCACCCTCTATGCTGTAGCTTCCCAACTACTTCTACTATCACTTCTAAGTCCACATTGCAGTCCTACAACCCCGAAAATTAATTCGGTTTGGCCTGTTCCGCTTTCGCTCGCCGCTACTTACGGAATCACTTCGTTTTCTTTTCCTCTGGTTACTGAGATGTTTCACTTCACCAGGTATCGCTTCAATAACCTATTTATTCAGTTAAAGATAATAGATATCACTATCTATTGGGTTTCCCCATTCGGAGATCTACGGATGAATGTTTCTTATCAACTACCCGTAGCTTATCCCAGATTTGCACGTCCTTCATCGCCTTCCAGTCCCAAGGCATCCACCATAGGCCCTTAGTAACTTATTTTTTTGTATTTGTATCCTTACATAGCTATATATAAAATATAGCAAGTATGATTAGACTAAAAAGATTGTTGTAATATTCAGTTTTCAAAGAACTATCATGAGAGAAAAATCTCTCAAAACTAAATAGAATCCGACCTAATAACAAAATAATATATATATTTTTGGGTATTTTTTATTAATTAGGATTTTTTAAATATAAAGTACACAATTTACTATTGTGTTAATTAAAATTTTTAATTAACTCCGTTAGAAAGGAGGTGATCCACCCCCACATTCCCGTAGGGGTACCTTGTTACGACTTAACTCCAATTACCAGTCCTACCCTAGACGCAAGCCTCACGAGGTTAGCTTAACGGTTTTAGGTATTACCAGCTCTCATAGTTTGACGGGCGGTGTGTACAAGACCCGAGAACGTATTCACCGCAACATGTCTGATTTGCGATTACTAGTGATTCCAACTTCACGAGGACGAATTGCAGCCCTCGATCCGAACTGAGACTGGCTTTATCTGATTAGCTCCTTGTTACCAATTTGCAACAGTTTGTACCAGCCATTGTAGCACGTTTGCGGCCCTGGATATAAAGGGCATGATGATTTGACGTCATCCCCACCTTCCTCCAGCTTACGCTGGCAGTCTCGCTAGATAAATTAACTAACAATAAGGGTTGCGCTCGTTGCGGGACTTAACCCAACATCTCACGACACGAGCTGACGACAACCATGCACCACCTGTCTCTTTGTTAACCTCCACTATATCTCTATAGCTTTGCAAAGGATGTCAAACCCAGGTAAGGTTTTACGTGTATCGTCGAATTAAGCAACATGCTCCACCACTTGTGCAGGTCCCCGTCAATTCCGTTTGAGTTTCATTCTTGCGAATGTACTACCCAGGCGGGTAATTTAATGTGTTAACTGTAACACCTACACATAACCGTGCAGACGTTTAATTACCATTGTTTACGGTGTGGACTACTAGGGTATCTAATCCTATTTGCTCCCCACACTTTCGAGCCTAAGCGTCAGTAATAGCCTAAGTTTTCGCCTTCGCCTCTGGTGTTCTTCCATATATCTACGCATTCCACCGCTCCACATGGAGTTCCAAAACTCTCTACTATACTCTAGACTTACAGTTTCCAATGCAGACAATCGTTAAGCAATTGCATTTTACATCAGACTTGCAAATCCGCCTGCGCTCGCTTTACGCCCAGTAAATCCGGATAACGCTTGCATCCTATGTATTACCGCGGCTGCTGGCACATAGTTAGCCGATACTTATTCAAAGGGTACAGTCAAACAAAATACATTTCCTTATCTTGCTATTCGTCCCCAATAAAAGAACTTTACAATCTGAAAAAGACCTTCATCGTTCACGCGGGATTGCTCCATCAGGCTTTCGCCCATTGTGAAAAATTCCCTACTGCTGCCTCCCGTAGAAGTATGGACCGTGTCTCAGTTCCATTGTGGCTGTTTTGCCTCTCAGCACAGCTACACGTCATTGACTTGGTGAGCCGTTACCTCACCAACTATCTGATATGCCGCACCTCAATCTTAAAGCGTTGCAAACGCAACTTTAAATATCTTCTCATGCGATAATGATATCCTATGCGGTATTAGCTAGTTTTTCAACCAGTTATCCCCCACTAAAAGGTATGTTAGATACGTGTTACTCACCCGTTCGCCACTAAGCACAAAGTGCTTCGTCCGACTTGCATGTATTAGGCATCCCGCTAGCGTTAATCCTGAGCCAGGATCAAACTCTTAAAATTGACGGATTCTATTTAGTTTTCAAAGAACTTTCTGTACTTATTAATTAATTATTTTTAAATACTTACTTAACAAGCACTTAATAATTATACACATAAATTAATATTTTTCAAAAAAAATTTATTTTTTTTTTTTTTTTAAAAATTTAGTGTCTTTATGCAATCGCATAACTCAAATTTAATTCCTAAATAAGAGCAATAACATTATACATATTTTTTTTATTTTTTTAAAAAAATTTTTTAAATATTTTTAATGACTTCAAATTACATAAAAAATACTCTTAACAATAATTATTAAGAGTAAATATATTATACATAATTTTTTTTATTTGCATTAAAAAAATAATTTTTTGAATAGTTTTTTATTTACTTAAAAATAAACATATAAAAATATTATTCTTTTTATAAATTGCAAGACAATTCAAACTTTCTAACTATAGTGATTTATTTTATTTAATAAATATATTTTTTATTTATTTTGTTCTTAAATTTTATTCATCTACTTCTTAAAAGTAAATCCTATATTTTCATCTTAAATAGGAAAATATTTATAAAAAACTACAATGCTTGCAAATTAGAACTTCGTAACTTTTTTGTTATAGTTTATATGCATTTCTTTGTTTGCTATATAAAAGCTATCAAAATCGTTAATTAGAAAATATATATTATTAATATAATTAGTTTTAATTTTATTTTAATTTATAGAGTCTATTATATTAGATGATTACTCTTTATGCATATAGTTAATTATTTTGTTACATCTTTAACTATAAAAATAAAGAAAGAATATCTTTGCCTATTCTATATTGTCTAAAACTCATTCCTCCAAACTAATGTATAGTATTCAATTGACTTTTAATTTATAAAATATGTTTATTGTTTTCTAGTTATTAAACTACTATCAAGATCTAATATTAGTTTGGATCATTCTTATGTTATTTTATAATTTAAGCAAAATCTATAGCATGTGTTAGTTATCTGAAAACAGTATCTTTTTAACTATTTTTAATACACAACTTTTTATTTATCATCTAAATTATTTCTAGATTCATATACTTAATATTTAAATACTAATTATATAATTATGATTTTTGCTAATTCAAAAAAACTATTAGACACTTAATTTATAAGGTTCTAATAGTTTTTAATTTAAAAAATCTTTTGATTTATTGCATAAAGAAAGTATTATTTCATTAATTTTTTACATCCATTCTTTTAGATGCTAAATCAACTTTAATATTAAGTTTAGATAAAGCATCTATTGCGGCATCTGCTAACGTCAATATCATTTCAGTTCCTAAAACTATATATAAATAAATATTTTTGTAGAATAAAAATGTTTCTTTATTATCTCACATTAAGACCCCTGAAAACATCATAATTATAGCTATAGCAATATTAAAAAATAATAAGTATATTGAACACTCATGAAAAATTTTAGTTCTTGGTGATATATGATTTTTAATTAACACAAAATATTGTTTTCTATAAAAATAGAAAAACGCCGCTGTCAAAAGACTAAGTGATATAAAAACTATAAAGGGTATGTAATTTATGATTAATTTTGTTTTCAAAGATGCATCATAAATAATATTTTCCCCATTTATATCAATATTTTTTTGAACCAATATAATGGAAATAGTTAAACCAAGTATAAACAATATATTTGAAATTAAAAGCAAGTGGTTTACTAATTTATTTTTCATTAAAATACCTCTCAATAATGTTTGAAGCTGCATAAATAGCTGCAGTTTCACTTTTTAAAATAGTTTTAGTTAGTCTCACACTGATAGTTGTTTTTTTTAACTCTTCTAATTCTTCATCAGAAAAACCACCTTCAGAGCCAACTATAAAAGATATATCTTTATTTTTGCTATGAATCTGTGTGTTTGATAAATTATTAGAAGAAGTTTCATTCTCAAAACAAAAAAAAGATACATCATGATCTTTTATCTTCTCAATCATCTTTTGAAAATCTATTGGTTCTTCTATTATTATTTTTTTAAATCTATTACATTGTTTAGAGGATTCAGAAGCAATTTTATTTAATCTATCATAATTTAATATGTAGTTTCTTTGAGAGTATTTAAAATAAACAGGAATAATCTTATAGATATTTAACTCATTTAGTTTTTCAACTACTAATTCAAAAAAATTTTTTTTAATAACCCCCATATAACATGTAATGTTGTATGGTTCATGGTTTTTTCCTTCACTTATCATTTCTACTTTTATTGCTTTGAATGGATTTAAATTAATTATCTTAACTAGTATTTCGCTTCCATTTTGGTTGTAGCATTTAATTTCTTTACCTATTTTAAGTAATCTAATAACTTTCAAATGCTTGATGTCTTCATCTGAAAACTCAATCATTTCATTTTTTTCTTCTACAAAAAATTTTCTCATTATTTTATGATCTTATCTAATATTGAATTTATAAATTTATAAGAATTAGATTCAGAATATTTTTTTGAAGTAACAATAGCTTGGTCTATTATTATTTTCTTATCAATAGGTAAAGCTATTGACTCACAAATAGCTTCAATCATTATAGATAAATCAACCAGATTAATTCTATCTATAGTTCAATCTTTATTTAATTTTGATTCAATCAATTTTATTATGGATGAACCTCTCATAAAAAATACAGTAATGATTTTATCAATATCATTGTTTTTTAATGGTTTTATTTCTCTTTGAAATTTTAAAATTCCTTCATCTTTTTTTAAATCTAAAACCAACACTGAATAAATAAATCTAATACAAATTAATCTTTTCTTTCATTGAGTCAATTTTGTATCATTATTAGTTTTCATAATTAAATATAATTAAGCTATTGTTAATTCCATATCTCATAGATAACAAAAAAGTTATTTGATCATATAATGATTTTTGATCATCCATTGATAGATTAGTGCTTTTTTTAAAAAATATTTCAACTTTTTTTAATATATTTTTTTTAATTTCAAAAACTATATTCACAAGTTTTTTTTCTGAAATTACTTCAACTATAGAATCTTTAATATTTTTTTTTAGACAATTATCCTCTATTTGTATTGTTCCGTATTTGTTAGAATTTATTTTTATCATTACTTATTATCCCTTCCAACATATTTTCCAGATGCAGTATCTACCAATATTTTTTCCCCAGTTTTTATAAATTGAGGTACATCTAGTTCGTAACCAGTTTCTAAAACAGCTTTTTTCATAGCTGTTTGTACAGTATTTCCATTAACAGCTTCTTCTGCAAATTTAATATTTAAAGATACTTGGTCTTTTAAAGAAATACTTAGGACTTCTTCACCATATTTCAATATAGCAACTTCAGAACCTTCCATTATGAAATTTTTTTCTCAGTCTAATTTTTTAGCATCTATTTCTATTTGTTCAAATGTTTCAAGATCCATAAAAACATAACTATTTTTATCGATATATGAAAAAGTTGCTACAACTCTATCTATTATAGCTTTTTCTAATTTTTCTCCAGTTAAAACTTCTACTGTAATTGAACCTGTTCTTAGGTTCTTAACCTTACATTTTACAATTCCTTCTCTCATTGCTGTTTTATTGAAAGAATTTTCTATCACATAATATAAATTATTCTTAAATATAAATGTATTTCCTGGTCTTAATTCTTTTGCATGAATGATATCTGACATTTTCCCACCACTATATAAACATAAATATGTTTAATTTTAACAAAATAAAAAAAAATAACCAAAAAATTGGTTATTTTTCTATATCGGCTCTAGTTAGTTTTGGTCTGTTGTGAACCTTAACCTCATAGAAAACTTGTTGTTTTCTTTTCTTCTTTGGAGTTTCAATTAGAACTACATCTTGTTTTGGAGATTCCATAGATGCTTTTTCATTTTTTTCTTGCTTTTGTCCAAAAGTATTTTTATTAGAAATTTCATTAAGTTTATTTTTTCCAGAATTAATTTCAGATATCAATCTCATTCTTTCTAAATCTAAAGCTTCTTCTATTTTTCTTCTTTCATCTTCAACTTTTTTTATTTCTAAATAATAATCTTCATCGCTTTTTTGCATTTTATATTTTTCATCAAAGAATCTATCAAGATTTTCGTGAGTAATAAATTTATCATTTATTTCTTCGTTTTTAACTTTTTGTTCCATTTCCTCTAATTTTTTAGATTGTTTTTCTAAATCAGCAACTGTTTGTGCTTGAATATTTGAAAGTTCTTTTAGTTGAAATAGAGTTTGTTCTAACGATCTCATGAATTGATTTTGTTTTTCAACATCATTTGAATTAGATGTAAAATTAATATTTTCAATGTTAGTAGTTTCTCTACTATTCACTGTTTTTAATCTATTAATTTCCTCTTCTTGTTTTTGTACAATTGATTCAAGATCTATAATTTTTTGATTATTTTCACGAGAGAAATCATTTACTTCACTTTCAAATGGATTGTTTTTAACCAAATTTTCAACTTCAGTTTTTATTATTTCGTGTGTTTCTGTATTAGTTGTTTGGTTATCTCCCAAATCGTTATTAATTCTATAATTATTGATTCTTGTTATCTTTGTTCCTGTTGATGGAAATTTCCCATCATAATAATTATGTTTGCTCATAAAGTCCTCATCGTCTAAAATTGCGAAATTAATGTAATCACTATTTATAATACCATTATTAGAAGGGTTTGTGGAATTTTTCAATAATTCATCAAATAGTTGATCTTTTAAATTTTCATTTTGATTTATTTGATTTCTTAATTGTTTTTGTAACTCCACAATTTTAGAATTAACCTTTTCTAACTCTGACAATTGCTTTTTACCATCTTCTGATA
Source organism: Malacoplasma sp. (assembly GCA_029258015.1). Classification (GTDB taxonomy): domain Bacteria; phylum Bacillota_I; class Bacilli_A; order Mycoplasmatales; family Mycoplasmoidaceae; genus Malacoplasma. The sequence goes on from JARHZT010000008.1 coordinate 9,175, forward strand.
TTATTTCATGATTCGTAAAATTTACTTTATTTGATTCTTTTTGTTTTATGTCTTTCAAAATAAGAGCATTTATTTCTTCATCAGATTTATTTGATAACTCATTTAATCTATCTTTAACTAATTCTATAGCTTCATTTTTAATCAAAAATTCTATTTCTTCATCAGATAGAACTTTATTTGGATTTTCAAAAATTCCTTTTCTATCAAAGTCCACAAATGAATCTAACTTTTCTATATCTTTGTTATCAAATGTTGAAAGTAAATCACTAGAATTTTTTATCTTGTTTGTCCTGATTAATCCAGCAATCTTTAAAACCATGTTTTTTCTTTCTTCAGACAACAATTTCATTTCTTCATTTTGTTTATTTATTAATTTTTCAAGATCATCTAGTTTATTACCATTTGATATTTGTGTGCTATATATTTTCAGTATTTCATCACTATGTACTTTTTTATCATAATGTGAGTTTGTTTTAATCTCATCAATAGATTCATTTGAAAAAATATCTTTGTCATGTAAATATTTTTCAATTTCATTTTCAGCTATACTTCTTGACTCTTCTCTAATAAAATTTTTTAAATCATCAAAACTATTAAATTCTTTTCCAAAAAATTCATAATTATTTAACAATGAAAAATCGTCATGAAACATGTTTTGTTTTTCAATTGAGTCATCCACAATTTTTTTTAGAGATTCATTTTTTTCTTTTTCTCTAGATAATTCCTCTTCTAAAATATAGATTTTATCTTGTGTTTTTCTTATTTCTTCTCTAGCCTGTATTTGAAATTGACTCAAATTTTCTACTCTTTGCAATGCTTCACCAAATGATTCATCTATGTTTTTTATTGCTTGTTGAGTTGTAAATTGATATTTATTTTCTAACGCTAGCATTTCTTCATTATATCTTTGATCAATAAGTTCTAATATGTCTTCTTTTTTAACTGCTAAACTTGAATCTAATTTTTCATCTACTAACTTTAAAATTTCATCTAAGAAATTTTTGTCTTGAAATATAGTTTTGACACTACCTTGTTGGTTAAGTTTCAACAGCATATTTTTAAAATATTGATCCATTTCTAAAATTTTTTCACCAGCAATAAGTATTACTTTTTTATCTTCAGGAAGTTTTTGGAAATCTTCATTTATTTCCAATTCTTGAAGTCTAGTTAATTTTCTTTCTTCACTATTATTCATACTCTCTCCTGTTTAGATATTATTTGCTAGTTTTCTTTTTAGAAATAAATTCATTATACTCTTTTTCATAGAATCAATTGACATCTTGATTATCATTTGACTTTTCATCATTTTTTAAATCTTCTATATTTAAATTTAAATTAAATTTTTCTTCAAAACTTTTTTGTAAATCACTGTTTTCTAATCTACCTAAAATATCTTTTATTCTAGAAGTAAAGAAGTCTTCACTATTATTTTTTGGTTTAGATACTTTTTGTTCTTCTTTATCTTTTGCTATAGACAATAAATTCTTCTTCTTTATTTCTTCTTCAACCAAATTCTTAACCATTAAAATAATGTCGTTTGAGAACTCTAATCTTCAAGCTTCAAGACCTCTATTTAATGATTTATTGCTATCACTATTGCTATAAAAATCAAATTCAGTTACATTAATTCTAATTAATTCTTCTAATTCAGATATTTTCTTTTTTTGTTCAGATATTTTATCTGTTAATAACGAAAGTGAAGTTGTTTTGTCATTTCTATAACCATCAAATTCTTCACCCTGTTTAATAACCAAGTCTTCAAGACTTTTTAAAATTCTATTTGATTCCAATATAGTTTCGTAATTGTTTACTAATTCTTCACTATTTAAATCAATTTTTTCATCTCTTTTTGATAATTCTTTATATAAAATGTTCAAAGTTTCATTTTTTATTTTTGAAGATTCAATCTCTATTTTTTCATTCAACGAATTTGCTAATATCTTTTCATTGAAATCTTTTATATTTTCCTCTAAATTGTTTTGAATAGAAGAAATATCAATATTTATATTTTCTAATTTATCCTCTATGACTTTTCTTGTTTTATCCTGAATAAGTGTTTGTAATTCTTGAGAGGAATTTAATATTTCTATTATTTCATTTTCGTTTACAACATTTTCAATAATATTTGAATTTGTCATATCTGCTCTATCATTGAATTTAGTTAACATTTCATCATAAAGAGAGTTGTGTTTTGCCCTTATTTTTTCAATTTCAGCATCTATTTCTGCAGTTTTATCTATTGAATTTAAATTGTTATTTATTTCCAATACTTTATTTTCTAATAATTGATAATTTGTAATTAATGTTTCATTGCATTTTCTTGATTCATCAATATCAGAAATTACATTAACAAAGAAATTATCAATTTTAGTTTTGAATTCATCACCTAAATAATTATTATTCTCAATAATCATATTTGTAATTTTTCTTTCAAGTGATTTTTGGAAAATTTCAGAAGATAATATTTCATCTATTCTTCTTTCAATGTTAGATAATTCATCAACTTTTATATTTAAAATATCTATATTTTCCTTATGTTTTGATAATTGCAATTCTATTTCAACAAATCTTTCTATGTTTTTAAAATCTTTTTCTTTTAGTTCATTTATTTCATTTTGGTTATTAAATACATTTTCTTTAATAAAACTAATATTTCCATCGTGTATATTAGCTAAAGCATCATAATTATTATTAAGTTCAATGATCTTGTCTTTCATTTCATTTACACTAATAACCAAAGAATTTATTTCTTTTTGATTAGATATAGTTTTTTCTTTTATTTCCTCTAGAAATAAATTTAAATCTTCTCCATATCCTGACTTAGCAGATCCAATTTCATAAATTAGTGATTCTAATTTATTTAAAAGATTATTATTTTGAGTTCAATTGTCATATATTTTTGAAATTTCTTTTTCTAATTTATCGTAATTATTTTTAGAACCATTTAAATCATTTGCTATGTTATGAATTACATCATGACTATCAAACAAATATGAACTTAGTTCTGTTTGTTTGTCTGTTACAGAATAAAGGTTCTTCTCATAAGATACTAAAAGTTCATTAAATCTTTTTTTAGTGTCTTCTAACTCAGTAAAAACATTTTGAATTTTTGAATTAGCATCATCAATTTTAGATTCTAATATTCTTTCAAAATTAGAAAGAATTTCTCTTTCATTAATATTGTTTATTTTACTAATTTCAGATATTATTTCATCTTTATTTATTTTATTTTTGTTTTCACTAATATCTCTTTTTTGATTTTCAACAGTATTGTATTTTAACAAATCAGCTATTTGGTCTAATTTATTAATTGTTGTTTGCATAGAACTTTCAAAATTTTGAAAAACATCTTTTGTGGGTAAAACTTCTGATATAGAGTCTTTTATATCATTTAATGAATTTTCAATAACACTTTTGTTGTCACTAATATTAGAAAGATTAGAAACTAATTCATCACTTAGAATTTCGTTTCTAAAACTGTTTGCTAGATATTCTGCTTCCTCTCTTATCAAGACATTTGTTTCAACATATGGTTCAAACTCATTGTCATTAACAAAATTAAAATCAGATTTAGTTAGTCTCTTTCTATGGTTTCTCATTATTTTCCCTTTTCTTTATGTTCTATTTGTCTTTTCAAAGATTTTCCAAATCTCTTATTTTTTTATAAAAATCCTCTATTTCTTTTTTTCTATTTTCTTGATCTCTAACTAATAGAACAATATCATTATCATCATTTATTTCTAAACTATCATTAGTTAATTTTAAATGATTATTCTCTGTTTCATTAAAGTTTTTTTCTTTTTCTTCTTTAGAAGATAATAATGATTGTTCAATACTTTCTAATTTGTCATTAAATGTTTTAAATCAACTAGGATTGTCAATTTCATTTTCATAAACTGATTTAATGTTTTTTAATCCTCTTTTAACCATCATTAGATTTTTCTTAAATTCAGCTTCAAATGATTTAAATTCATCTTCAATAATTTTTTTAGCTTCATCGTTTAATGAATATTTAAATTTATTTGTGTTTATAGCTGTTTCCATATTATTAGAATCAGAAGGAGATTCTAGTGAATTTAGATATCTTATTTTTTCGCTTATTTCTTTATATAAGTTTTCTTTTTCTAATTCAAATGAGGTTATTTCTAAATTTAATTCTTCTACAAGAGTTTCTAACGGTTCAAAATCTTTTTTTATCTGCCCGCTATTTTCATTAGTAGTTTTTGATTCTTTCAATGAAGATATTTCAGTTTCAATTTTTTGAACTTCTTCTTTATAGTTATTAATTTTTTCAGATTCTATGTTTAAGATTTCATTTTTAAATGAAACTAATTCATCTTCATATTCTTTAATTATTGATTCTTTTTGACTTTCAAATTTCTCAATAATATTTTCTATGTCATTCGAATTTTCTTCTATATTTGGAGATAAAATCTTCATTATTTCTTTTTTCTTTTCATCTACTATTTCGAATGAATTTATTATTTCTTTTTCTAATTTTTCAACTTGGGAAATTACATTATAATCTTGAGAACCTTCTGTGTTTCCACCAGATAAAATATTTAATCTGTTCATCAAATCATCTATTTTTCTATTTAATATGTTGTATTCTTTTGTTTGTTTTTCAAACAATTTAGAAGACAATTTATCTACAAAGTAACTTGCTTTTGATTCTATAAAATTATTTTCAAATAAGTTGTTGTCCGATAACAATCCAACTATCTCGTTTTTTTGATTCACTATATTATTTAAATATTGCTTGTTGTGATTTATTAAGTCATTAACCAATGATATTTTTTCCAAATTTACAGATCTTTGATCAAAGTTATCAAATTTATTTTCATATGCATATTCTTTTATAGAGAATAGATCAAAATCACATTGCAAGATATTCTTTTTAATTGAATCTAGTTCTTCATTGAACTCTTTATAGTTGGCTTCATTCAAGTCAAAACCATTAAGAGATAGTATTCTATTTTTAATGTTCATTAGATTGTTTTTTAGTGTTTCAATCTTATCTTCACAATTTGAATTTGGAATTTGTAGATTTCTCTTATTTATTATTGAAATATTTGTATTAGTGTTTTCTATTAAACTATCTATTTTATTAGAAATTATGTTTGTATCTTTAACTGCATTTGTTTTGTATAAATTAACCATTTCAATTAGATCTTTTGAAACATTTTCATAAAGGATATCTAATTTATTATTAAGGTTATTTGATTGATCAATTATTTTACCTATTTCATTGCTTGGTATATTAGATTTATTTCCTAATTGATCTACCTTATTCATTAATTCATCTTTTTCAGATATTAATAAAGATGTTTGTTCATCTTGCAACATCAATAATTCTTCTAACTGATTTAATTTACTTGTCACAGATACAAGACTATCCATATCTAACGAATTACTATTTAATAATGCATTTTCATCTAATTTTTCTAATAGTGTATTTTTTATTTCATTAAATGATTGTGTTGCGCTCTTTTGAAGAGTTGATATTATTTCCTCATGTCTAGAGATTTTTTCATCAATATCTATTAATGTATTCATTACTTCTTTCGGATTAGTATCTACAAGTTTTTTAATAGAACATTCTATATCTTCAATTTTGTTTACTACATAATCAGAAAAATCACTATGAGAATCTATTAATTCATGCATTGTAGAGTATCATTTTTCAAGCTCTTTAAGTTTTTCTTCTGAAACATCATTAGGGTTGTTTATTAAGATTTTTTCAATGTTTTCAAAAGTTTCTTTCTGATCTGAAATAAATGCAGATAGCTCTTTTTCTAAAACATTTTCTATCTTCAATATTTTGTTTGAATTTTCTTGTACTTCTGACATTATAGAGTTTGATAGTTCTTTTAGTTCTTTTATTTCGTTTGAAAGAGTTTCTAATATTTCGTCTTCATTATGTGTGTTATTGTTTTCCATAATTAACGAAACAGCTTGAATTTTATTTGATAAATCTATAAAGATATTTCTCATATCTTCTCTTAAGAATCCATAATTTTCTACTAGATTAACTTCGATTTGATTTATTTTTTCAGTCAATATTTCAGAATTATTGTCAAAAGTTATGAAATTTAACTTATCACTAAAATTTTGTTCTAATGCATTTATTTTATTTTCAAATCTTGTAGATATGTTCTCTAATGCTTCATTTAGTTCTTTCTTTCTTTCTTCTTCTTTTAGTGAATTTTTATTGTTAGAAATAATATTGTCTATTTCTGTGATGATTTCATTCTTTTCTTTCATTAATGAAATAATTTCATTGTTTTGTATATCAATTAATTTTTCAAGTTCCATTAATTTCGAATTTTGGTTATCAATAAATTCTAGACTATAACCTAAATTAGCTTCTCTTCTTTCTTCATCAATAGCGTTTATTATATTTACTATTTCATTTTTATTAAAATTGTTGTTAGAAACTATATTTTTTATAGATTCTACACTTTGTTCGAATAACCCTAGACTATATGATTTGATATTTTCTTCTATACTATCAATTTTAGAATTTACAGCATCAATATTATGATTTATTTTTTTAGATAAATTCTTGCTTACTTTAGAAAGTTTGTTCAATATTTTCTTTGAATTTTTATTGTTTTCATCTTCTATCTTTTTAATTAAACTGTTGTATTGATCATCTAATTCTTTTCTTAATGAAACTATTTCATCTTTACCATTTCCATCTTGTTGAATAATTTTTTCAGAAATGTTTTTCAATAAAAATCTAAACTGTTCGAAATGATTATCTATTTCATCTATGTTATTGTTTTTATTTAATTTACTTAAATTGTTATAGTCTTCTCTTAAATTATTTATATTATTAGATATTTCAACAAGATCTACTCTCAATTCATTTTTTATTAATTCATAATTGTTAGTTAGTCTAGTTTCTAAAATTTTTGCAAATTCTTTTTCTTTTTCATCATCAGAAACACTATTATCTTGATATTGTGTTTCATTTATTTTTTTACCCAAGTTTCATTCAAGGTTTTCAATTTTTTCGTTAAAAATATCAATTACATTGTTAATAGAATTTTGAATTTCATTGATTCTTTCATCTGAAAGGTTTTCTTTCTTTTCAATTAATGTTTTTTCTATATCATTAATAAATTCATTTTTTTCAGATAGTAATGCTTGCATTTCTTCGTTTTGCAAGTTAATTAAGTGTTCAAGTTCTCTTAATCTACTATTTTCATTTGCAATTTTTTCAAGTTCTTTATCATTTAAAAAATCAACATTTTGGTTTTCTAATGAACTAATTCTTTCCAAAATTTCTTTTTTATTTAGATTATTTGCTTCAATAACAGCATTAATTGTATTTAATTGTTGGTTTTCTAAATTCAATTGTTCTTGTCTTGTAGTTTCAATGAAGTTGTTCAATTTTTCATTAATATCATTGAAGTTATGCTTGATTTTTGATTCAAGATTTTTTGATCTTTTATAAGCTTTTTTACTCATTAATGAATTAAATTTGCTATTTTCATCTTTTAAGTTTCTTGCAAGACTATCAAATTTCTCATTCAGAATTGAAATAAGTTCTTGGTTTTCATTTGGTTTGTTTTCTTGGTTTGCAAGTTTTTCACTAATGCTCTTTAACACAAAACCAAATTGATCAAATTGTCCTGAAATTTCATCAAATTTTGTAGAAATAGAGCCATTGATTTTCCCGCCATCTTGGTTTTCTTTTAATTCATTTATGTTGTTAAAAATTTCAACTAAATCAGATTTAAATTCTTGTTTTACAAGTTCATAATTATTTGTTAATGAAGATTCAATTGAATTAAAGAATTCTTTTTGTTTTTGGTTCAGCGATAAATCAATTGCACTAATATCCATTAAATTCATTTTTCTATCGAAGTTGTATTCAAGGTTTTCAATTTTTTCATTGTAAATATCAATTACATTGTTAATAGAATTTTGAATTTCATTAATTCTTTCATCAGTTAGATTTTCATTTCTTTCTATTAATGTTTTTTCTATATCATTAATAAACTAAGCTTTTTCTGAAAGCAATGATTCTATTTCATCATTTTGCAAGTTAATTAAGTGTTCAAGTT
>JARHZT010000012.1 GCA_029258015.1 Malacoplasma sp.
TAATTTAAAAGTTACAGCATTTAATCAAAATCTTGTAGCATTCCCAATGTCTGTTGCAGCTGCTTCTTTGAATTTACATTCATTGCCATTATTTGTTGCAAGTGAAGAACAAAGAAAAGATGTAGATATGACTAGCTTAAGCAACGTATAAAATATGTGTGATTATAAATATAAAAAATAGATAGAGCGCTTCTATCTATTTTTTATATTTATGTGTTTAATATTTGTAAAAAACTCAACAATATTTGCTTTTGTTAGAATAGCATTTGTAGTTTGGTTAATAAATCTAGGATAAATATCATTATCTAAACTTAATAAATTCGAATTGTATATAAAAGCAACTTGTTCAGATTGCCCAGCACTACCAACATTTGATGAAGTTGGTTTAGTTAAAAAACCTTCATATTTTTTATTGTTAGATTTTGCAACACTATTTTTTGAATTTAGGTATTTTAAAAAATAATCTAAACTATCTTTTTTTGTTCCCTTATTAATTTCAACAAAACTTATCAAATCATAGTTAGCATAATAAACAATATCAGCTATATTTCTAGCATGTGCATTTCTCTTAGCATTTTTAATATCAGTATCTGAAGTTAATTTATCTTTAGGTCATATTGGTTTTATATCAGAATTAACAAAAGAAAAGTTCAAGACATTTCAAAATCCTAATCTAACATTTTCACTATCATTTGAAATATTTAATCCTATCGGAACATGATCTGATATTCCATATTTTATATAGTTATATAGTTTATCATTTTGTGTGTAATTATCTTTAACTCATAAATTATCTTCATATGTTACTCATTTACCATTAGATATATCATTAGCATCATCATCATTGCTTATTTTAAGTGTTTTATATATATCTATAATAAATCCTTTTTGATTCTCTTTTACTCTGTTTAATGATGTTATATCACTATATGAATTCCTATTAGAGAATTCTTCACTATTTAAAGAATAGATAATTTTATCATATGGATTGGCATATTTATCTAGTTCAGAACCAAGACTTGTAGAATAATCTTTTGAATCATCAAATAAAAATTTATATCCTTTTTCAGTTAAAAATCGCTGATTAAATGCATTACTTTGGTTATTGAGTTTTATATTAGTATCAGCCATAAAGAAGATATTTGAAGTTCCAAAATATTGCTTAAATTCTTCTAAAACTAATCCAATATCATTAGCCTCTTTAACTTCTTGTGCTCCTTGACCACTAAGATCTGATGCATCTTCATTTTTAGATTGTCCTGGAGAATCAAAGTGAGATGATACTAATGCAATTTTTTTACCTTCTTTTGTAATGAACTGAGCACCTACAGGAGGTCTTACATACTTAAAGTCTTTTATTCCAGAACTAGAACCTGTATTTTGATTTTGATCATTATTTGAATTTTCACTCGAAATATTTTTATCTTTTTGAGATAAAAAATAATAACTAACCCCAGCAGTAATACCTATTAAAATCACAGAGACAAGAAAACTTGCTCATGTTTTTTTCTTATTTCTTCTTTTGGATTTAGAACTTCTTTTTTTCTTTTTTGCCATAACTAACTATTTTTAAAACTCTTATCAAAATTATCAATTAAATTATCTATTTCTTTAATTTTGATATCCCTTTGATGTTTTAATATTTCCCTTTGTTTTATTTCTTTTATATCTTTTTCTTTTATTATTCTATCTCTATATATTTCTATAATCAAACATTTTATAAGGGACAATCCTTTTTTTAAAATTTCATTTTTGTTTTCTAAAATAAATTTGTTTTCATTAGAAAAAGTTTGGACAAAATTTATAAAATACCTTTTTTCATTTTGAGTTAAATCCTTGTCTGATAATATAGCTTTAAATGTTTCAGATAAATCTTCATTGTTATTTAATAAATTTTCTTTAGAGTGTTCTAATATTGTTCTTAAAATTTTATTTAAATAGCCTTCATTATTATATGCAATGAACCCTATGTACTTGTTGTAATAATTAGTTAATTCATTATTAAATAACAATAATGCAATTAAATTCTTTTCAACATTTTTTATCTTTTCATTTTCTTTTTCTTCGTTTGTTACATATGTTTTTTTAGATGCTAAATGAAAATTATTATTTTTATAATTACTAAAAATTCTTTCCGAATATGATTCATTATTTTTTGGAAATTTATTATTATAAGTATTTTGAGAATACGTTCCTAACTTCTTACTTTTTTTATTAATTAATCTAGATAAGTCATCTTCAGAAACACCAGAAAAATTTGATAATTCTTTTAAGTCATCATTTATAAACATGGGATCATATGCAAAATCATTAATAAATTCTATAAGAATTTTTGTTTTAGTTTTTTTATCTTTATAACTTAAATTTTGTTTTAAAAAACATTGAATTTCATACTGTATAAAACTTATTTGTTTATTGATAATTTCTAAGCACTTTTCTTTTGTATTATTTTTGACCAATTCATCAATGTCTTTTCATTTGTCATCAAAAGGAGAAATTATAAAAATACTAAAATTATTAGGAGCTAGTAATTTAACCATTTTTTTTGTTGCTTCTCTTCCAGCATTATCGTTATCCAATGAAATAATAATATTTTTTATATTTTTATATTTTTTTATTAAATTAACATGACTTTCTGTAAATGCTGTTCCCATTGTGGCTACAACATTATCTATACCTAGTTTTTTATAAGCAAAAACATCCATATAGCCTTCCACTATATAGATATCTGTAAATGCTTTTTTATCAAAAGAAAAAAAATTAAATAATATTTCTTCTTTTTTAAATAAATCAGTTGTTTTAGTATTCAAATATTTTATTTTTAAATTCTTATCTAGTGTTCTTCCGGAAAAACCTACTATTTTTCCTTGTTCATTATGAATAGGAATTATTAGTCTATTTTCAAAAAAATCTAAATATTCATCATTATCATTTAAATAAACAATTCCAGACTTTAGCATTAATGGTGGCCTATTAATTCTTTCATCATTAATATTTAAAAGTAAATTGTATAAATAATTTCTAGATTCATTTTTAGGAGCAAAACCTATTTTATAAAAATTAATTATTTCATCTGATAGTTGCCTTTCATTTTTTAAATAATTTATACATCTACTATCATCTTTACTATAAAGCATTCTATTGTAGATAAAAGCCACTTTCTCATTCAACATAAACATATCTTCATCTTCTTTGTTAAATGTTGAAACTTTATCTAATATATCTAGATTCACATCCGATATATTCAATAATTTACTTATTTCTTTTACTGCTTCTACAAAAGATATATTTTTAAATTTCATTACAAAAGTGATAGCATTTCCTTTTTGATTGCATGCAAAACAATTAAAGCATTTTCTATCATCTGAAATACTAAATGATGGATCACTATCTCCATGAAAAGGACATAAAGCTTTATAATCTTTACCTTTTTTAGTTATATTTATGTAATTTTTTATAATACTAGAAATCGAAAAATTATTAATTATGTTGTCAGAGATATTTTTAATATAAGCAAAATTTTTATTTTTATCATTCATTTTATTTATCAAATAATTTATTTATATTTTCTAAGCTAAGTTCAGATATGTTGATTCTCTTTTGAATCATACTATCTCTTTCTCTAACTGTTACAACATTATCTTCTAAACTATTAAAATCAATAGTTACACAATATGGTGTTCCAATTGCATCTTGTCTTCTATATCTTTTCCCTATAGAACCAGATGAATCATAAGTACATAAAATATTTTTATTTAATAATTGTGAATAAACAGATTGAGCAAGCTCTGTTAATTTGTTTGTTAGAGGCAAAACAGCAACTTTATATGGAGCTATTTTTTGATCTAATTTCATAACTACTCTTGTGTTTCCGTCTTCTAATATTTCTTCACAGTATGAGTCTACATAAATTGCATATAACAATCTCTCAACTCCTACAGATGGTTCTATAATATGTGGTAAGTATTTCTCTTTTGTAGTGTCATCTAAATAGTCCAGACTTTTATTAGAAACTAACTGGTGTTGTTTTAAGTCAAAATCTCCACGATTTGCTAGTCCTCATAATTCAGCTTCACCATGTGGAAAATTGTAAAAATAATCAATAGTTTTACTAGAATAATGCGCTAACTCTTCTTTTGGATAATCAACTTTTTTAATATTTGATTCTTTTAAACCCAAAATTTTTGTTAAAAAATTATAAATTTTATTTTCAAAAAATTCAAAATATTTACAATCATCTGATGGAGAAACAAAAAATTCAATCTCCATTTGTTCAAATTCTCTAGTTCTAAAAATAAAATTACCTGGTGTAATCTCATTTCTAAACGATTTCCCTATTTGAGCTATTCCAAAAGGAATTTTATTTCTTTGAGTTCTTAAAACATTCTTAAAATTAATAAAAATACCTTGTGCAGTTTCAGGACGCAAATATACTTTATCTTTGCTGTCATCAACAACACCAATTGAAGTATCAAACATTAAATTAAATTTTCTTATATTAGTTCAATCATTCTTTTTACACTTAGGACATGAAATATTATTATCAGAAATTATTTTTTCTAATGTTGATGTTTCAGTTTGTTCATTGATTGATTCACTACTATTTTCTTCAATCAACTTATCTGCTCTATATCTAGATTTACAACTCTTACAGTCAATTAAAGGATCTGAAAAATTATCAATATGTCCTGACGCTTTTCATACCAATGGATTTAAAATAATACATGAGTCAATTAATTCCATGTTTTTTTGTGAGAATACAAAATCTTGAAGCCAAAGATTCTTCAAGTTATTTTTAGTAATAGAACCAAGAGGCCCAAAATCTCATGAATTAGAAAGTCCATTATATATTTCTGAACTTTGATAAATAAAACCATAAGTTTTTAAGTGGTTAACAATAGTTTCTTGATTATTTTTATTAGACATACAAACTCCATTACTTTTAAATTTTAAAGCATATGGTTATTTTTTTAGAAACATATATAAAAATTAAATTATTTTTCTGTTTGTATATTTGAAAATAAAATATCAAAAGTTAAGTTTTCAA
>JARHZT010000033.1 GCA_029258015.1 Malacoplasma sp.
AATTCTTTTAGTTGTTTTCTATCAACTTCTTGATCCTTTACATACTTTGTACCGAATAACTTCAAAATAAGTTTGTAACCTTCCTTATTTTTAAGGTATATTTTATGAACTCATTTATCAGTATTGAATGTTTCATACCCTAATGAAGCATAAAAGTTTGTAGCAGTTGTTTTACCTTCTCCTACAAACCCTGTAATGCATATTAAATTAGTTTTTACATTTTTTGACATCTTGGACATAAATAAGTACCTCTACCATTTACTTTTATTTTTATTATTTCTGCTTTACATCCAGGACAGGGGAATCCTTTTTTAGTATGAACTTTTAAAAAGTTTTGAAACTCTCCCTTTTTTTCTTTTTTATAAAAGTATGTAGAAATCGTTGTTCCTTTGTTTTCTACAGCCTTTTTTAAAATTAATGTACTATTTTTTGCTATATCTTTAAATTCTTTATCACTTAATTCATTAGCTATTTTAGTTGGATGGATTTTACTAGCAAATAAAATCTCATCAGCATAAATATTTCCAATACCTGCAACATTAGTTTGATCTAATAATGAAGTTTTAATAACTCTAGAACTTTTTGATAGATTGTTTTTTAAATATTTTCAATCATATTCTTCTTGTAAAGGATCTAAAGCTAGTTTTTTAATTTCTTTTGAATCTAAATAATCATCTTCACTATAGATTGTAAAAGTACCAAATCTTCTAGTGTCATGATACCTTAAAACTTCATCTCCCATTTCTATAAAAACTAAAGTATGTTTTTTATCGTATGGAGAATCATTTTTTTCAAAGAATAATTTCCCTTCCATTCTTAAATGGACAACAAAAACCTTATTATGTGTAAGGTGAAAAACTAAATATTTACCATTTCTTGTAATATTTGTTATCTTTTCATTCATTAAGTGCTTTTTAAATTGATCAAAATCACAATTTTTGAATAATTTAGGCATGATAGTTTCAATATTAGTTATTTGTTTGTTTAAACAATTTTCTTCTATTAAATTGTCTATCATACTTTGTACTTCTGGCAATTCAGGCATATTATTCTCCTATGTATTTATTAAAGCCGCTAAAATTGTATTCTTTAATAACTTCTTTTATTTTATTTAAATCCATTTCTTTAGAAGCAAAATCTTCAAAGTTTTTATCATCAAAATAATTTCTTAAAATTGTTGCTAATTCTTTACATTTATAAGCTTCATCTTTTGAATTCAAAAATTTTTCTTTTACAGATTTAGATTTTATTAAATCCATATTTTCATAAATTGAATCTAATGTTTTAAATTTTGTAAGCATATCAATTGCTGTTTTTTTTCCAATACCTTTAATTCCTGGAATATTATCTGATGAATCACCACTAATTCCTTTAAAATCAGGAATTTGAAATGGTAACAATCCTTCAAATAAATTTTCAAAATTGTCATAAGTGTATGTAATTGTATCTGATATCCCTTTTTTAAATTGGACAACATTTGTATTTTCAGAAACTAATTGTAATAAATCATTATCTGAAGAATAAACTTCACAAAAAATACCATTCTTGTTTAATAAAGAACATGCACTTCCTACTACATCATCAGCTTCTATTCCCGAAATACAAAAAGTATTTAAACCAAATAAAGGCATTATTTCTTTAATAGGTTCTATTTGAGAAATAAGTGAATCAGGTGTTTTTTTTCTTGTACCTTTATAATCTTCAAACATTTCTTTTCTAAAGTTTTTATCTTTATGATCAAATGCTATTAGATTATAGTCATACTTATTCATAGATAGAATTTTAAAAATAATAAGCATCATTGTTTTAATAGCATTGGTTGGTTTTATATTATTTTTTAAATAAAAATCTAATTGAGTAATTGTTCCATAATATGCTCTAAACATTAATGAATTACCATCAATTAATAATGCTTTTTTCTTCATTATATTACTCCATCATTTCTTTTATTTTTATTAGGGTTAATTTAAAAGTACTAGTTTTAAATGTAACTAAATATTTTTTAGATAAATCCAATTTAGCAACAGTTTCAATTAATTCATTGTTAAAACTACAAACTTCTATAAAATTATCAAATACATCTATGACTTTTAAAAAAAGCATATTTGTATTCTTTTTAGTTTTTTTCAATGTAAATGTTTTTATAGTAATCACACTATCAAATCAAACATTATCTTCTTTAATTTCATTTAATGGTTTAATTTGATATTTTGCATATTTACTTAAAACTTCATCAATTTTATTTTGGATTTCTTTTTTATCTGTAAATACAGTACCTAATAAATTAAATTCAGTCTTCTTGAATAATTCTTTATCTTCTTCTGTTAATTCACATTCTTTAACCATGATATTGTTTTCAAAATCTTTTAGTTCTTTTCATATGCTGCTAACTTGAATAACTTCATTCATGTTTTCTAGCATGAATTTTCTATTTAATTCAAAACAATCAAAACATCCTGCATATATTAGGGTTTCTAATGTCGATGTACCAACACCATTGCTCGAAAGTTTTTGGATTGCATCATAATAATTTACAAAACCATTATTATTTTTTCTAATAGTTATAATTTTTTTAGATGTTTCTTCGCCTATTCCTTTAATTGAATTAAATCCAAATAAAATTTTTCTTTTATATAAACTTAGTGATTTTTCAGATAAGTTGATATTAGGTTTTAAAACATCAATTTTTAATCTTTCACACTCTTCTAAATAAACTGGTGTTTTTGTTGTATTACCTTCAACACTAATCATTAATGTAGTCATGAACTCAATAGGATAATAGTGTTTTAAGTAAAGCAATCAATAACTTATTAATGAATATGCAAACGAATGAGAGTGGTTAAAACCGTAATCTGCAAATGTATAAATATATGAGTATATTTTATCTAACTCATCTTTTTCATAACCATTCTTTAAAGCGCTTTCGTAAAACTTTTCTTTAAACTTATCTAATTCATCTCCTTTTTTCTTAGATATTAATCTTCTAAATGAATAAGCTTCATATGGTGAGAAGTTAGCAATATTTTTAACAAGTGTAATAACTTGCTCTTGATATACTATTATTCCATACGTGGGTTCTAATATATCTTTATTTTTAATATCAATATATTCTATTTCTTCTTTTTTATTCCTTCTATCTACAAGGTGTTTAATGTTTTGCATAGGACCAGGTCTATACAATGCTGAACATATAGAAATATCTTCAATAGATTTTGGTTTAATTTTTTTAAGTGTTGCAGTCATTCCAGGAGATTCTAGTTGGAATATCCCTAATGTATGACCTTGTTGTGCATCTAAAAATACTTTTTGATCATCTAAGTTTATTTTTGATAAATCCAAATCAATTTTATGAATCATTTTTATCATCTTTAAAACAAAATAAATTGTAGTTAAGTTAGTTAAACCTAATAAATCCATTTTGATTAAACCTAAATCTTCAAGGAATTCCATTGAAAATTGAGTAGCTATTTCACCATTAACACTACTTTGAATTGGAATAATGTCTGTAAGTTTCTTTTTAGATAAAACTATCCCTGCAGCATGTAATCCAATTTGTCTAGGACATCCTATAATTTCAGAAGAAATATCAAACAATAATTTGTAATCTTCATAATACAATTTCAGTTCTTTGTTTTTTAAAATTGCTTCTTTTAAATTTTCATCATAATCACTTGGAACTAATTTACAAATCTTATTAATCTCTTTTAAATCTTTATTTAATATTCTTCCAACATCTCTAATAGCCATTTTAGCTTTAATTCTTTGAAAGGTTACTATATGAGCAACATGATCATATCCATATTTTGTAAATAAATATTCTACAATTTCTTGTCTTCTAGCATCCATAATATCTATATCAATATCTGGCATAGAAATTCTTCCGGGATTTAAAAATCTTTCAAATAGTAAATTATATTTGATTGGGTCAACTTCAGTAATTGATAAAAAGTATGAAACTAAACTACTAGCAGCAGAGCCTCTTCCAGGACCTACTAAAATATTTCTATTTTTAGCTTCATTAACAAAATCTTGGACAACTAAAAAATAATCATTAAAACCCATGTCATTTATGACTTTTAATTCCTCATTTAATCTTTCTATATAGATTTCTTTTTGACTAGGATCTATTTGTTTGTTAAGTATTTTATTATTCATTCCTTCTAAACAAAGCTTTTCAAGAAATGATTTTGAAGAAAGATTTAAACTATTTTTGTATTCAATAATATTGTTTTTTTCAAAATTAATTTCTAAATTTACATCTTGAATTTCTTTATTTAAATTCTCAATTTGTTCTGAATTAAATCTATTTAAAAATTCTTGCTTATCAATTAAACTTAAATCTTGTCCAACCAATAGTTCTTCAGGATTACAAGTCATATTATTTTTAATCATTTGCAATGCATTAAAAATTTTTAGATCATCTTTTTTATAAAATCTAACTTCATTACATGCAATCTCAGATAGTTTATAATGTTTAGTTTCTAAATCTAAATCACCATTTTTATCAATTATAAAAGTGTCTGATAAGTGTTTAAATACATCAAAGTTTTCATCTTTGGTTTGAATAGCAGATGAAATTTTTACAAGATTTAGATATCCATTGTAATTCTTAGCAAATACTAAAAAGTTTTTATTAGACACAAAAACATCTAATCCAATTACTGGTATTAGATTGTTTTTTTTACATTTTAAATAAAAGTCCATAGCACCATATAGATTTACATCTGATAAAGCAACATATTTTTGATTTTGTTCAATAGCAAAATTAATAATTTGATCAATAGATAGTGATGAACTTAAAAGCGAATAATGAGAATAAGTATTAAGATTTAAAATTAAAGGATTAGTATTCATCTCTTTCATTTAAGATTTTTTTAATCACTTTTTTTTCGTTAGAACTTATTTTTTCATTTTCAAGTTTATACTTTAATGCTTTAGAATCCAATTTAGAATAACGTTTGTATAGAAAATCAACACTATCACCATTAGCGTTAAGTATATCTACATTAATTTTTGTTGTTTCATTTCTAACACTATCTTTTAAAAATTTACTAGTTAATTCTTTTTGTTTTGCACTTTTTGAAGATCTTTTAAATTTCATACTCTTTTCTAAACACCTTTTCCTATTTGATTATAAATATAATTGTTTTTATTTTATTAATAACTTTTTAAAAAAATTATTTGATTTTTATAGATGATATTTCATCAAATTTGAACTTCAAATCAGAAATTATTTTATTTAATGTAATTAAATCATTAACATTAATTTCAAAATCAGCAACTCTTTCATTTTTATCATGATAATCATGAGTTTTTAGACTCGTAATCTCTAACCCTTTACTTGTTATTGTATGAATTATTGGGTTTAGTTTCATTTTTATTGCTGTGAATACAATTTCAATTCTTGCAGGGTAATTTCTATTAAATTCTTGAACTTTTTCCATATCTCATTCAATTACATATTTTTTAGAATTACCTTTTATCTTTTCACAATCAAATTTATGAATTAATAAATTGTTTTTAGATAAAATTCCAACAACTTGCATTCCAGGAATCTTAGTACAACACTCTGTTAAAATAGCTCTTTTGTAATATACACCTTTAATATCTTTTAAGTTGTATTTATAAAGATTTGATTTCTCTTTTATTTCTAATAATTGAGTGTAGTATTTTTTTCATTTCTTATTTTTACATAAGAATCCATAAACAATTTCTTCTGAAATCAAATTATTTTTCAAATAAAAATTTACATATTTTTCCAATGATTCAAAATTTAAGAATTTTAAACGTTTTTTAATTTCTTTAACATTTTCAATATCATATCCTAAATTATCTTTAATGTTAGTCATGATACTAATATTTTTAGAATCTTTAGTTTCTAATTCAGCAAAAACATTTTTTGCTTCATCAAGTGTTGCATAGTTTTCTCATTCTTTAACAGCTTGTATCTCATTAGAATACTCAAATGTAATCACATCATCTTTAATCGGACTATAAGACAATGGAACTGGTACACCTTCTTTAAAAACATTTTTTAAATATAAGATTTTATCTTTATTGTAACGATATGCTAAATCTAAAACTGTTGAGTTTTCTACAATAACATATCATTTACTGTTGTTCATTATTAAAACATCATAAATTCTTGTTTTTTGAATATTTTTAATCTTTTTAGAAACATTCATTTCTTTAACATCAAAAATATCATACATTACATTATTAGTAACTTCTTGTGTATCATTTTCTTTATACAATCAGTGAGCTGCAATACCATAGTTTGCTGTCATATCCATTGATGTATTTCTAATTTGTACTTCTAATAATGCTTTTTTATAAGTTACTGTTGTATGTAATGATTGGTATAAATTTAATTTTGGTGAAGAAATATAATCTTTGAAAGTATTAGGCAAGAATGTAAAGTTAATATGAATTAAACCTAATATTTCATAACATTTAAGTTCATCATAATTTCCAACTATTCTAATAGCAAAAATATCATGAATATTTTTTAAATGCATCCCTTTTTCTATCTTTTTGTATGTAGAATAAATTCCTTTAATTC
>JARHZT010000025.1 GCA_029258015.1 Malacoplasma sp.
TTTGCAAATTGACTTACAAAAAAACCAGAATTATTCATAAAAGTCATAGGTTTAGCTATAAAGAATTTACAATCATTTTTTACAACATGATTGTAGTATCCTTCAAACTTACTATTAGACAAAAAAATTGATAAATCATTACATAATTTATCAATAGCCATAAAACCTACATTGTGTTTAGTTTTTTCATATTCAAATCCTGGATTTCCCAAACCAACTATTAAGTAATTATCCATTTATAGTCTCCAAATTAAATAGTTTTGTTCCTATAACAAAAAGCTTTTGTGCTCTATAAACACTTACAGGAAGCTCTTTTACATTTTTAAAGTCTGCTCCAAATGCTCTAGATAAATAATCTATATTAGTTCTAATAATTCCTTGTCTATTTGCTTCTTTAGAGATATCATAAACTCTATTTATAAATGGTTTATTTAAGTACGTCATATATGCATTATTTAAAATTCTAAAATCATGATCTTCATTATTTTTTAATATTACTTTTTTGTTTTCCAAAATCTTATCAATCATTACAATAGCTTCACTCATATCAATTGAATTATTTGAATGTTTGATATCGTTATTTATGAATTTGTAAAAAAATTTAAATTTTCCATCTTTGATGAAAACAATTCCAATTTGTAATATATTTAATTGCTTACCATTTATTGATTTTTCTATAAAAACTGACGCTAAATCTTTCATAATTGTATATTTTATTCTATATAAATTATATTTTATAAGATTTAATTAAACAAACTTGTTTTAGTTTTTTAACAAAATAAATTATTTTTATTTATGATTAACTTAATTTTATAAACAAGGATGTATATGGATAAAATTTTGATTCTTGATTTTGGTGGTCAATATACTCAACTTATAGCAAGAAGAGTAAGAGAATTAAATGTATATAGCGAAATAGTTGATTATGATATTTCAGCAAAAAAAATTAAAGAAAAAGCACCCAAAGGAATTATTCTTTCTGGTGGATATGACAGTGTTTATATAAAAGATTCTATTAAACCAGATAACGAAATATGAGAACTAGGAATCCCAATTTTAGGTATTTGTTATGGATTCCAAGTTATGTCAAAAGAAAACAAAGGAAAAGTTATTAATGACAAAAATTCTGAAGAATATGGATTAACTGAAATAAATTTAAAAAGTTCAAGATTATTTAAAGGTTTTACAGGTAATCATAAATGTTGAATGAGTCATGCAGATAGTGTTCAAAAACTACCGGATGATTTTAAGGTAATAGCTTCAACAAATAAATGTAAAATAGCTGCAGCATTCAATGATAAGAAAAATTTTTATGGAGTACAATTTCATCCAGAAGTAACCCAAACTGCATTTGGTAAAAAAATGCTAAAGAATTTCTTAGTAAATATTTGTAACACTAAAAGAAATTGAAAGTCAGACAGTTTCATTGAATCTCAAGTAAGTCAAATAAAAGATACAGTAAAAAATGATTTTGTCTTGTGTGCTATAAGTGGTGGTGTAGATTCTTTAGTAGCAGCAGTATTAACTCATAAAGCAATAAAAAATAATTTATATAGTGTATTTGTAAATCATGGTTTGTTAAGAAAGAATGAAGTTGAAGAAGTAAGTAAAACTCTTAAAAAAGTTTTAGGAAAAAATGTGATTATAGAAGATGCTTCAGAATTATTTTTATCTAAATTAAAAGGTGTAACAGAACCAGAAGAAAAAAGAAAAATTATAGGAAAAACATTTATTGAAGTATTTGAAAATGTAGCTAAAAGATTAGGAAAGGATTTTAAGTATTTACTTCAAGGAACAATATACCCAGATATAGTTGAAAGTGGAACTAAATTTTCAAAAACTATTAAATCACATCACAATGTTGGTGGATTACCAGAAAAACTTGGCTTCAAATTATTAGAACCATTAAATAAATTATTTAAAGATGAAGTTAGAGATGTTGGTAAAAAATTAAACATTCCTTTAGAACATGTAAATAGACAACCATTCCCAGGTCCTGGATTAGCAGTTAGAATAATTGGAGAAATAACAAAAGATAAAATAAAAACTCTTCAAGAAGCTGATGCTATATATAGAAATATGGTTTTAGAAAAATACAAAAATAAAAAAGCACCATGACAGTATTTTGCTGTTTTAACAAACGCTAAAACTGTTGGTGTTGTTGGAGATAATAGAACATATGGATACACATTAGTTTTAAGAGCTGTAGATACAGTTGACGCTATGAGTGCACAATGATTTAAATTTCCATTATCTTTTTTAGAACAAATTAGTACAACTATTTGTAATAAGATTCCAGAAATCAATCGTGTAGCATATGATATAACAAACAAACCTCCTGGAACTATTGAATGAGAATAAAAAAAGTAAAAAGTTGCCTTTTTACTTTTTTTATTTATTTTGCCATAACTACATTGGGATCTTTTTTCATTTTTGAAAATACTTTTTTATAAATTGCACTGTCTTTACCTTTAATAAGAGATATAAAGATAAATGCATGTAATAAAGTACCTGCAATAATAGCTAAAAAGAATCATAGAACTGATATGAATTCCATTCCTGCTTGGCCTCCACCACCAAATATAGTAGGGATAGAAATTCCAAGTCTTCCTAATTCTTCAATAGGAGCTTGTACACCTAAAACTACAGCAGTAATAGGTCCACCTCACATTCCAACATATCCTCCACAGAAGAATAAGAATGCTAATCCACCAGCTATTCCACTACCAACTAAATTAGCAATCAGAACTTGTTTAGGTCTATTTACAGCAAATGGTATTGCACCTTCGGATATACCAAAGAATCCTAATCCTAGTGCTGATACACCATCACCTTTTTCTTTATCTGTAAATAATTTTCTTGCTAATAATGTTGCTAGACCACAACCTAATGGTGCTATAGGAATAGCAGCTGCAACTGCACCCATTAATCTTGGATCAATAACTATCAATGCTGTTGCTGTTGTACCTGCAATCTTGTTTACAGGACCACCCATATCAAACCCAATCATACATCCAAGTAATAATCCCATTAGGAAGTTAACACCTTGAATTTTTGAAGCTTCAGACATTCCAAACACTAAACCATTCATCAAGAAACCTAAAGGTCCTGACAATAAGAAAATGAATGGGAATGCTAATACTGAACTACATACAACTGGAATAAATATAATAGGCATTATTGGTGCAACATATTTATGAACTCTTCAAGTATTTACTCATTTAACTAAATAACCTGCAGCAAACCCCATAATAATTGCTCCAAACAATGATAAACCTACATTTGATATCGCCAATTCTTGTCCAGGTGCTGGTTTAAAAAATGAATCAATTTGTGGTATACCACTACCTTTTCCATTAATATCTCACCAGTAATAAAAACTACTGTTGGATGCTACAGTTGTACCGATAAATCCTGGAGCAAATGCTGCTCTTCCTGCAATCGATTCTGCTATAAATGCTCCCATCATAGCAATAAACACACCAAATCCTACTTCTGATATTGCTTTTGCTATCTTAAATGCTTCATTACCAGCAATTTTGTCGCCTAGTGCTAATTCTACTGAATTAAAGATTGCTCAAAGAATTCCAGAAAATACTATAAATGGTATCATTCTAGAAACACCAGATAATAGATGCCCCATAAATACTTTTACACCTTTAGTTTTGAATTCTGTTGAATTTGTTTTAAATCCAGAACCTTGACCACTTCCATTATGAACTGGTGAATTCAATGATGCATTAATTACTTTTTCAGGCTGTGAAATAGCATCATTAGTTTTAACACTTAAAAGTTTTTTCCCTTCGAAACGATCTAACTCAACACTAATATCTGCAGCTATAACAACTGATTTCGCATTTTTTATTTCATCTTGAGTTAAAACATTTTCAGGTCCTTTTTGACCTTGAGTTTCAATTTTAGCCTTCATTCCTAATTTTTCTGCTGCTTTTTGAATTGCTTCTTGAGCCATATAGGTATGAGCTACACCTGTAGCACACGCAGAAACACCTACAATATCATATCCACTAGATGAACTAGATTTAACTGCTGTATTAGTATTTAATTTATTAAATTCATCATTAATGGTTTTTTTAATCTTTGCTGCATTGTCAAACGACAACAACATTTTTCTAAAATTATCTTCTAATAACAATGTTGATACTTTACTCAGTATATCAACATGAACTGATGCAACATCCCCTTTTGGAACCAATAAAGCTATTGCAGTTTTTATTGGCTTTTTATCTAATGATTCTCAAATCAAATCAATTTTACATATTTATTCTTTTTATTTTTTCTGAACCTGACATTTTAGGGGTCATTCTTTAGTCTGCATTGCTTGATGGTCAGGACAATGATCTATTTGTCAGAACCTGTGCTCAAGCTAGTCAGAGAGTGCCTTCAAACTGCTGGCAGTTTTCAGACCTGTCAGGCTTTTCTCTG
>JARHZT010000073.1 GCA_029258015.1 Malacoplasma sp.
CTGATATTGCTAGATTTTCATGAGTATTCTTAACCAAAATATGTAAATCTTTTTCTAAAATAAATGATATTTATTTAAGTTTTAAGAATACTTGAGAACAATCTAATATTCAAAATTCAGATGATATTTCTTTTTATAAAAAATGCAAAGATGAAATATTGAATTTCACAAGGAAAAATGGTCCATTTCTTGTATTTATAGACAATATAGAAAGAATAGAAAAAGATGCTTGAAATATAATAAGAACAATCTATAAATTATCATTAATAGAAGGTATTATATTTGTATTATCAGCAAATAAGGATAGTTTAAATAACATAATTAATAATTCTTGTATTTGCAGCAAACAACACTTTGGATACTCAACAAAAAAAGATGAGTGGGCACTTGAAAAATATTGTCAATTAGGTGTTTTCAAACTAAGACATAGTATTGTGTCTATTTTATTTAAATTATTTAAAATTAATGATGAAGACTTTATAAATGAATTATCAGAAGAAATACATAAGGAAACAGTTAATAATTCTATTTCTCATAGAGAATTGGAATATTGATTAGAGCAACAAAACATATATTTGGATCAAAATCAAAATTATAGAGTAAATAGCAAAACATATTTATTGTTTTTTTTAATAAATTATGCAAATATATTAAAAAATGATAATAATTTTATATTTAAAATAGTAAATAATGTGTATGATATTTTTATAAAAAATATGTTAAATTTTTTCTCATTATTTAGTAATGAAACATTCTGTTCTATTTATAAGTTTATTTTAAATAATTCAAGTAAAATTCAAGAAAATTTAAATATTTATGATAGAGACAACTTTAATGATATTTTAAATTTATTAAAATTGTTCAATGTATATCTTTTTGATGAACAAATAAATTCAATACCATGCACTATAGATTATCAAAAAATAAAATTAAATAATTTTAAATCATTGATTGAAGAAAGTAAAAAACTTTTTCAAAAGGATTGATTATTATATTGAAACAATTGACATAATATATTGTTGTCAAAAAAAGAAATTAAAGATTTAATAAACGAAAATGCAAAAAACATAAATTTTTCTAACATGTACACATCAAAAAAATATATAAATATTGATGATGAATGATGTTTTGATAAATTAACAACATCATTACTAACTTTTTTAACCAATCCAGGTAAATATGCAGAGTCTTATTCAGAAGAAAAAGATGCCTTTTACTTTTATTACCAATACACAAGCTGAAATGCTATTTCTAACTTCAACATCATTTACAATATTTTAAAAAACAATAACTTTTTTGAAGAAGACAAATAAAAAAACACTAATCTCTTAGTGTTTTTATTTTTTAATTGTTTTCTATTAGATATTCTTTGTTTAAGAAGTTTATGTGTTTGAAATCAAATGGATTTCAAGCTTTTTCAAACTTAATAAATTGCCCATCTTTTCTATAACCTGAATCAGGTAAGAATTTAACTATTATAAATACTGAAGATAATACAACAAAGAATAATACTAATGATGTTATATATCCAGCAGTTTCGTTAGCTTTTACAACTTCAGGTAATTTATTGTTAGTTACATTCTTTGTAGCATTTTCAATTAATGAAGCAAAATCTTGAGCATCTACATAAGTTACTATCGAACTTAAACTAGCATCTACTAGTGTATATCCAAAGTACCCTATTCCTCATATAACACCAGCTACAACTCCCATATATTCAGGGTTACTTTTTTCTTGTTGTTGCGGTATTGTAAAGATTACAGGTTGAGCCCCTCATAAAAAGATTCCACTCATAAAACTTAATATTAAAAAGAATGCTAATCCTGCAGGATTGCCATATCCTCCAAAATATCCAGATATGATTGATAAAATCATAAATAAATATCCTAAAGCAAACATAGTTGCTATATATGTTCTTCTTTTGAAAATTGTTTTACTGAATTTAGTAATTGTAAATATTGAAACAACAAATCCAGATACAAAACAACAAACAAATGCAGGTCATACTCAATAAAATTCAGATGTTGCCATACTCGTTATCATTTTGCCATTATTAACGTTATATTCAACCAAATACAATGCATTAATTGGTGATCTTTCAACAAAGTTTCTAATTGTTGATGAGTTGAAAAATACTACTGAAACCAATCACACAATATATATTGAATATAATGATCAATTTTCTTTTTCACAAAAAGCATCTTTTAATGAGTAATTTGCTTTTTCAAATTTATCTGATTTTAACTTTCTTGGAACTACTTCATCTGCTACAAAGTAATAAGCAATTAATAATATTAATGCTAATACTACAAATGAAGAAAGTATCCCAGTTCAAACTGCTTCATTATTATTAACAGCTGCTGAAAACCCAGGGATTACAAAGAATATATTTGCAAAGAAAGCGCCACCATTAAATGAGAATTGATTTAATGTCATGTGTTTAACTTTTTTCTCTGCTGGCATTCTTGCTATAACTGAGTTTGTATAAGAGATTAGTGTTGTACCACCAACCGCTAAAAATATTCTAAATACTACAAAGAGTGAAAAACCTGCTACTGCTACACCATCATGTTGAGGACTTCCACCAGCTATTGATAAACCATTTCAATCATAGTTTTGAGCAACTATTATGAAAGGAAACGAAATAACCATTAATCCTAAAACAAACATAACTGCATATTTATGTCCTCATTTAGCAATTCAGTATCCTGCTAAAATTGACCCAATCGATCTCCCAAAAGTAATCATTCAGTTTGGTACAGATTGTATTAAATCACTTTGTTTTCCACCTTCAAAGAATGCTTGTCCTCACCCTTTGCTAAAATTTCCTATTGAATATCATTGAACTACAAAAATAAAATAACCAATAAATATCAATAATCACATCACAAATAACTGATTATATGACATGACTTTTTGATCTTTATTGCTGTTGGTTAATTCTGTTTTTGTAGTAGTAAGTTCTCGTTCTACTAAAACGTTATCCATATACCATTTCCTTA
>JARHZT010000060.1 GCA_029258015.1 Malacoplasma sp.
TTTGCATTAGATCCAGCAACTTCTGAATTATATGATGCTAAGAAAAAAGTATATACTTTAGAAAAAGCATTACATGCAAAAATTTTAACTGCTAAAGAAGCTGTAAAAACTTCTGAAGACATGGTTAAATACTGAGATAGTCTATGCAAAAAATACCCAATTATTTCTATTGAAGATGGTCTTGCTGAAAATGACTGAGAAGGATTTGCTTTAATGGTTAAAGAAATGGGTTCAAAAGTTCAAATCGTTGGAGATGACATTTTCTGTACAAACCCTACAATTGTAAAAGAAGGTATTGCTAAAGGTGTAGCAAACTCTGTTTTAATCAAAGTAAACCAAATTGGTACTTTAACTGAAACTATTCAAACTATTAAATTTGCTTCAGAAGCTGGATGAACTTCAGTAGTTTCTCATAGATCTGGTGAAACTGAAGATACTACAATTGCTGATATAGTAGTTGGTATGGGAACTGGACAAATTAAAACTGGTTCAATGTCAAGATCTGAAAGAATTGCTAAATACAACAGATTAATTGAAATTGAAAATCAATTAAAAGAAAATGCAATCTATCCGGGTGCTAAAACTTTTACAAGCATAAAAAAATAAAAACAAAATAAAAAAAATTAAGCAAATTGCTTAATTTTTTTTATTTCATCAAACACTCTTCAAAGTTTGTAAATGTTACTTTTTTATTTTTGTAATAGTTTTTTGTATATTCTTGAACTATTTTGTTTTTAGTAAATATAGATCCTATACAATATATGTCATCTGTTTCTATTTTAGAAACATAATCTAATGTGTATTTAACTCTTGGTATTACAAAATCATAAACTGCTTTTTCACCTTGTTCAGATATTCATAATGAAAGCTTAGATACATTTTTAGGATCGTTAAAATGATGGATGTATTCTCTCATTGAGTTTGCATTAAAATCTTTTAAAAATTTTTGATAATACTTATCTTCAAAATTACTTAAATCTTCTGCTTTGCATAGATATTGGATAACATTTAACCCTATATCATAACCACTTCCAAAATCTCCAATGTATTTTCCTCAACCCAATATTGTTCTATATTTATAATTATCAAAGTGAATAATCGCTGTTCCTGTTCCTAAATTTATAAGTAATTTTGGATTTTTATCTGTATTTTGAAAACAAAGTTTAGAAACAAGCAATAAATCTGTTGTAAGAAATACTTCTTTTTTATATTCTTGTTTTAGAAATTCTATCATTCTAGCATCTTTATCCAAGCTTATAAGTGCACCAGCTAAACCTAAATGGATTTCATCAAAATCATGCCCCACATGATTTATTATTTCAACTATGTTATTTTTTGTTAATTCTCAATTTGTATCTATGTTTCCAGCACCCGAAGTTTTTGAAGAAATAATTTTTTTATCATGAACCAAAAAACCAATAGTTTTAGTTCCTCCTCCATCAACATATAAAATTTTTTTCATTAGCACTCCTATTTTTAGTAAATATCTTAAATAAGTTTAAATGAAAAAAATAATTTTATTTTATTAATGTATTGAATTGTATTTTAATAAGTTCCTATTTATACCATAAACTTTAATTATATATCAATATTGAATAAAAAATTTAATAATTGTATAATTTTAAATGAATTGTAAGAAAATAAACAATTCTATTTTTTATTTAATGTGACCAATTTAAATATAGTTTAGGAGTTATATATCATGTTAACGCTATTAAAGAACTGCTTATTATCTAATAACAAAAGAGTTAATATCTTTATTAAAGATGAAAAGATAGAACAAATATTGGATGTAGGAGCAGAAATAAATCAAGAATCTTATAATGGTATGCCTATTGATGCAGTTTTCGATATAAAAAATAATTTAGTAATGCCAGGATTTATTGATGCTTTATCAAAAGTTATTAATCCATCTCCATATTCATCAAGTAACTATGAAACTGAATCAAGAGCTTGTGCATATGGTGGGATTACAACATTTGTTGATTGTCCTTCACATATAGCAAATGATGAAAAGATGTTAGATATTCTTGTTGAAAAAGTAGATTCAGCAAATAAAAATTCACATGTAAACTTTTCATTTGCAGTTCCTATATCAAACATTTCTAACTTAAATGATTTGGTTAAAGTTAACCAATTCTCAGTTGCAACTGTTATAGATATAAACACAAGAAATATAAAAGATAGAATTAATGACACAGAAAAATTAGCTAAAATTCTTGATACATCAAAAGTTATATATTTACACCTTTCTGGTGATGATATAGATTTATTTTTCTCAGCATGTCGTAAGAAACAAGTTAAATTAGTTTTCTATGACATAACTAATGAGATAGATTTAGAAAAAATCTTAGGATACAAAAATCTTGGATTTAACATTAGAACTTCAACAAGTATTAATTATTTATTATTCAACCGTGACAGTGTTAACACTGAATACAAAAGAAAAACTATAACAACTGAATACAAACTTGGAACAATGTTAAACAACTTAAATTTATGAAATGCTATTAAAGCAAGAAAAATAGATATGATTACATCAGATCATACACCTATTTCATTAATCGAAAAGTTTGAAACAGAACAAAAAGGGTTGCCTAATTTTGAAACATTATTTTCAATATTATTTGACAACTGTTATTACAAAAGAATTCCTATAACTATTCTTGAAGATATGTTATGTAAAAATCCAGCTAAAATCTGTGGTTTCAAAAATAAGGGTGAAATCAAAGTTGGATATGATGCAGACATTGTAGTAATTAATAGTACTAAGAGATGATGAATCAAAAATGAAGACATTGTCTCAACAGCAAGATGAACACCATTTAATGATCAAAGAATTTCTGGAAGAGTAATTATGACATTTA
>JARHZT010000076.1 GCA_029258015.1 Malacoplasma sp.
GTACCTGTTGTTATAGATTCTGCACTAGACACAAACAAAGTTATGAATGTTTATGGAAATGATTACCCAACAGAGGATGGTTCATGTATAAGAGATTTTGTTCATGTAGTTGATTTAGTACGTGCTCATATCTTAGGTTTAGAATGATCTATTAAAAATAAAAAATCAGATATTTTTAATTTAGGTTCTTCATCAGGATTTAGTGTATTGCAAGTTTTAAATGAAGCTAAGAAAACATTAAATATAGATATTAAATCAAAAATAGCTCCAAGAAGAGATGGAGACCCAGCTGTTTTATTAGCTAAGACTGATAAAGTAAATGAAACACTAAATTGAAAAATAGAAATTCCTTTATCTGAAATTATTAAAACTGAATATGAATTTAGGAGAAAATGAAATGAACAAAGCAATAAAAACTAAAATACATGATTTGTTTGTATCTCAATTTAAAAAAGAACCAAGTTTATATGTAATGTCTCCTTCAAGAATTAACATAATTGGTGAACATATAGATTATCTTGGTGGAAATGTATTTCCAGCTAACATCAATTTATATACATATTCAGCTTTTGCTAAAAGTGATGTGATTGAAGCATACTCTGCTAACTTCCCAGCTTTAAATATTAAAAAAGTTGAATTAAAAGATAACTATGAATATGATAAGGAATTATCGTTTTTAAACTATGTGATTGGTTGTTACCAAATCTTAAAAAAACACGGATATAAAGTTGGTGGTTTTTCATTAGTAATAGATTCTGAAATTCCAACAGCTTCAGGTTTATCTTCTTCAGCATCTTTTGGTGTAATGGTATTAAAAGGAATAGCTCAATTGTATGGAATAGATATAAGTCCAGTTGAAATTGCTAAGTTATTTAAAGAAGTTGAAAACAACTTTATGAATTTGAAAAACGGAATTATGGATCAATTCATAATAGCTAATGGTAAAAAAGATCATTTAATGCTTTTGAATACATCAACATTAGAATTTGAAAATTTCCCAATTGAACTTGGAGATTACAACTTCTTAGTTATTAATTCTAAAAAACCTAGAAATTTAATTGAATCTAAATACAATGATAGAGTTGCTGAAACTAATGAAGCATTAAGCATTATTAATAAAAAATATAATTACAAAAACTTATGTTCAATTCCGCTTTCTGAATTAGATAATGTTTTAGCATTAATTGATGATGAAGTAATTAGAAGAAGAACAAAATATGCTATTCAAGAACAATCAAGAGTTAAAGATCTAATTGAAAATTTAACAAACAAAAACTTTAAAAAATGTGGTGAGATTTTAAATGCTGCTCATAATGCTTTAAAAAATGATTATGAAGTATCAGCAGAAGAATTGGACTTTGTAAATGAAATGGGTAATAAGATTGATGGTGTATTAGGAATTAGAATGACTGGTGCTGGTTTTGGTGGTTGTTTAATAGCTTTAATGCATAAAGATGCAAATGATAGATTTAGAAAAGAAATAGTTGAAAAATATAAAGAAAAATTTGGATATGCTTGTGAAGTATATGATGTAGAGGTAGTAAATGGCACTTCATGCACTGAATAATATAGCAAATAGATTTTATTTAGCAAAAATAGCTAGTACAGATACTTGTACTAAAGCATTTGATAAAATCAAAAAAGAATTAAATTTAAATGGTGATGATTCATTTAAAAAGAATTCTTTAAAAGATATAAATTATGATGATCATTTCAATGATATAGAAACTATAAGAGTGTATATAAAAGAAAATAACGATTATAGTCCCATTGAAGTTGAAAACAAAATAAATTATTTAATGTCTTTATTTATCCCTTCTCAAGAAGAATTAGATAAAATATTAAGCAACGAAGAAAAACCATTTGAGTTTTTAAAAACATTATCATTAGTTTCATATTATGTAAAAAAAGATAAAAATGATAGAAACTTAGTTTGACCGCACAATAGTAAATATGGGAAATTAAGAATTTCTATTAATAAAGCAAAACCTGAAAAAACAATAGATGAAATTAAAAAAGCTAAAAATGCTGTTAAACAAAAAGATGCACCTTTATGTCCTATATGTGTAGAAAATATAGGGTATAAAGCAAATGCTTTTTCAGATTCTAGAGAAAATTTAAGAGTATATTTTCAAGATATGCCAAATGGTGATAAATGATTTTTTCAATATTCACCTTACTCTTATTTAAACAATCATTTTGTATTAAATAATATTACTCATATTCCGATGAAAATTTCGTATAACTCTTTAAATAACTTAGTTTATTTTGTAAAAAATAATCCACAATTCTTTTTAGGTTCAAATGCTGATTTACCAATTGTGGGTGGATCATTATTAGGTCATGATCATTATCAAGGTGGTGAAGATGAATTACCTGTAATGAGTGCAAAAACTATTAAAAAATACAATTTTTTAAACAGTGAAGTACATATATTAAAATGACCATTAAACACAGTTAAAATTTCTTCTAAAAATGAAAAAGAATTAATTGCTATTGGAAATTATTTTATAAATAATTGAAAGCATTACCAAACAAGAGAAATCCAAAATATGGATAACAATTCTTCTACATTAATAGTTAATAAGCAAGATGGTATGTATAATTTATTTATTATTTTTAGAAATAATTCAGTATCAGAAAATAGACCTTATGGAAATTTCCATTTTCATCAAGACAAATTCAATATCAAACAAGAAAACATTGGATTAATGGAGGCTGCTGGATTAGCAATACTTCCTCAACGTTTAGAAAGTGAATTATTAAAAATTTGTGATTTAGTTCAAGATAATAATATAAATGAAATTGAAAAAAGTTCAACTCTTAAAAAACATTATGAATGAGTTAAAGATTTAATTTCTAAAAAGAAAGAAATCAACAATAAAACCATATTAAAATATGCATCTGAAGTATTCTTAAGTGGTCTTGAAGATTGTAAAGTTTTAAAAGATGGTTCATTTAAAAAATTTGTTAAATTATTAGTTGTAAATAATGAAATCCAATTATCTAATAATTTAGGATTAAAAGTTAAAATACTAAATCAAGGATTTACATTTAAAGACATAACACTAAATGACAGATCATTTATTTTAAATTACGAAAAAGATTATAGTTATTTCACAAATTCAATTTTATTAAATTCTTTTGTAGGCCCGATTGCCGGAAGAATCCAAAAAGAATCATTGATAATTAGAAATGAACCTGTTGAATTTTCTGTTGATGATCAAAATAATAATATTCATTCTATGGAATATAATGTAGCACATACAGCTTTTGTATTATCTTCAATTAAAAAAGAAAAAGAATACAAATATATAACAGCAAGAAAGAAAATATATAATAAGGATTTTGATTTATTTTATACATTCAACATCACATTAAGAGTTTATGATAATAAAAATGAAATAGGATTAGCTTATAAAATTACATCAGATAAAAACTTTATAGCAAATCCTACTCAACACTTTTATTTTAACTTCCCTTCTGATTATAAAATTAACAACTATCTAATTAATATTAATAAAGAAAATAAAGTATGATACTTATCTAATAATATGAATCCAGTTGCTTTAAAAGATATTGATTTAGGAAATGAATTTAATACTATTGGTGATTTAGCAGATAAATTAGGTATTGATCAACAAAATATAGTTGGCGGATTAATTGATCATCCTTTTATTAGTTACAAAAATAAAATTACATTAAAAAATGGTTCTTATGAAATTAATTTAATGCCTAAATATGTTAAAGATTTTGTTCTTTACACACATAATTTTCCTTCAGAAGAAAAACTATCTGTAAGTAAAAAACCACAAAAAAATTGTGGAGTTTGTATAGAATTCCAAAATCCGCCATTATCAAAAAGAAATCAAAATATAGATGATATTTTATTTAAGAAAAACAAAATTTGTAAGAATAACATTGCTATAGAAATTAAAGAAATATTACTTGATGATGAGAAAATAAAAGAATAAAAAAACACAATTAACTGTGTTTTTTTATTCTTTTATTTTCTTTTTCTAGATTGAATTTTTCAACCAAAAAATGCTATAACTAATATCGCGCTCGTTGCACCTAATGTAATTGCTGTAATTGTGCCTGCATTCATATTTGATGCACTATTATTTGAATTATTATCTACTGGATTTTTATTAATGTCACTTTGATCAGAATTAATTTCTAATTTTTCTGAAATTTCATTAGATTTGCCATTACATGTTACAACTAATTTAATTTCAATATTTCCTTCAAAATCAGTTTTTGGAAATTTAATAATATTTGAATTTTCTTCAATATCTTTCCCATCTATTGTCCATCTATAAATAACATTGTCATGGTTATTAAATAAAGTATTGGCTTTAAGAACAATCATTTCACCTTCATTTTTTATTTCTATACTTATATTTTCTGTTGATTCATCTGGTGATGGAGAAATATCTGGTTGAGGTGTTGGTGTTACTTCAATTTCAGAATCTGTGTGTTTAATTTTTAATAATTTTGTTTTTTTAAGTGTTCTTCCATTATATGTAACACTAACTTCTAATACTTTATTATTATAATCAAGCTTTATTGGAATACTAATACTACTAGATTTTTCATTAATTATATTGTTAGAACCAATTATTTTTCAATTATAAATCAAATCATTTGGTGCCACATGTGTATTAAATAATGCGTTTGCTGTTGCAATTATGTTGTTATCATTTTCATTATATTCATTTTTATCTAATATTAAATTTAATGATTGAAGTTGATTGCTATTATTTTCTTGAGGAAATGGTGATTCTGGAAGAGGTTCTAAAACAACATTATCCTTTTTAATAAATGTTAATCTATCATGTGGTCAATATGTTCTTCTATAGTACATAGCATCTGATTTTGTGTAAGTTAAATTCCCTTTATTTGTATCAATTGAATCTGTAAGACTTACATTATCTCATTCAAAACCATAAGGTAATATAATATCTGCATATGTTTTTGCATCATTAGGAATGTATAAGTCTAAATAAAAGTTTTTACTTTTATCTCAACTTTGATCATCTCTATAATTTCCGACCATTTGATTATTTGGTACTAAACCTACCTTTATACTATATGAAACTTCTTTTTGAGAACCTTCATATTGATTCTTTCCTAAAATAATAATTTTTCCTTTACCAATCAACTCATCATCATCAGATGTTGAAGTTGTTTTTGTGTACAATTCTGGTTCATATTTAAATTCATAATCATCACTAGATAATATCTTATTACCTAATTTTACTTCAATTGGTCTAGGTATATTTTTATAATCTTTATAACGATAAATAACATCAGATAATGTAACATCTGCATATTTTATATCGTGTGTTTCTTCAACACCTTGAACTTCTTCATCTGTTGTAAAAGCTCTAATTCTTGCTGCAGCAAATTCTGTATCAAGCATCAAGTTTTTTCATCCATAGTATTTGTCTTTATAAAAAGTCATATTATCTATAGATTTATCATTTGCATACAATAACTTAGCATCCCCATTTTTATTTTTCACATTTACAACAATACTAAAATTAGTTCCATATTCTAATTCAATTGGTTTTTCTAATGGTATTGTTACAAAACCTTCATCTTCTCTAGTAGTTGAAACTGTTGCAACTAGATTACCACTAGTTGGATCATTATCTAAATTATTTGGATTATCATAATCAGCTTGTACATTAGTATAGACTTTAGCTTCAATTGTTACATCATCACCACTAAAACCTACATTAACCGCTTTTAAATACTCTTTTCTATTGTAACTTGCTTTTTTTACTGGGAAAATAGCTGCATTTTCACTTGTTGAAGCATTTATTGAAGCTAAACCCATTTCTGTTTTTGCATCATAATAATAATTATTTTTATAGTCTTTGTTAGGAAGAGCAAAATCTAATGATGTTAAATCAGATAATTCTGAATCATAGCTAATATAAAAATACCCATCCCTACCAGTTGCACTTTTATATTCGCCTCAACTATTTTTTGCCAATCATGCACCATCAACTGTTGCTTTTGGTCAAAAATTATCTTTAGATATTGAATCATCTCATCCAACTAATGTAACCGCATGACCTGGACTTGTTGGTGTTTTGTAATTAGTGTTAGTAAAATCTCTAGTTACTTCTGTAACATATGTTGCTGTTGTTGCTCCATATGTTGAAATCAATCTTTTAATCTTTTCAATAGATTTTTCTACACCAATTTTTGTTGTTCTATCAATTCTATATGAGTTTTCTAAATAAAAATCTGGTTGCTTATATTTATACTCATCATTTTTATTGTTTGAAATATCATGAGGAGAGTTTCATAACGATAATGATGTTGCTGCATTTCTAACATCTGTTCCAGTACCCTTTGGACCTGTTCAAACATCATGAGGATTTAATCCTAATCTATCAAAACTTTTATCTCTTTGATTAGTTGTATAATCAATGTTGTGCTCCCCTAAATCTAGTTCCAATCATTTATTACCAACAATTGGAGCTAATCCTTCTCTTAAGATAGATACTTCTGATGCAGCTGCTGTAGCATAACTTCAACATAAACCTTCATCAGAAAGTTGACTTTTAACATACGTTACAATTCCATAATCAGTACTATCATATGAAGGCAATGCTGCTATGTCTTTAGGATTTGCCTTTCTTAGTTCATCTAATGTTTTAGGTTTTTCTAATTTATTGATAAGTTGTTCAGTTTTTGCATCAATATTATTAATAGCAAAAGTTGTTAAATCAATAATACCAAACCCCCCAAAAGATAATGCAGTTGCTGATAATAGTTTAGTGTATAATAACTTTTTTTTCATAATTCCCCCTCATACATTAAAGATAAAAAACTGATTATCTAAAATCTGGATTTTAACTTTCTTAATAATTTAATAATAACACTTTATATAAAAAAATCTTATTTGTGGGTAGTTTTCACAATATACTGATGAAAAAACAACACTGAATTTAACTTAATAAATTTAGTGTTGTTTTAAAAATTAATTAAGAGTTTGTCCCATAGGTCTTGGCATTGGTCCCATAGGTCTTGGCATTGGTCCCATAGACATTGGTATAGGTCCTATAGGCATTTGTGTTTGTCCAATATATTGTCTATTTATTTGTTGTCTTATCATAGGTCTTGGAATATTTGGTATATATACCGGACCAGGAATAGGGTTTCCTACAGGTTGATTTAATGCAGGAATTAAATTTGAATCTACTTTATTTTCTTCATTAACATTTTCACTAGTTGATTCATTGTTATTCTTTTCTGCTTCTAATTTTTTTTCTTCATTTTTATTTTCTTGAACTTCTTCTTTTTTGGCTTTTTGTACATTATTCATTTTTAACTGTTTAATTTCTTTAGTTGATTTAGTAATAACCATAAGGTTTGCAATCCATCAAACAAGCGGAAATAATGGTAAGACAGCTAAAACCAAAGGAGATGATAGTACTGCACCCCTAAATATTGCTTTATTTTCTTGCTTATTAGCTAATAATACATTTATTAGAGGAAGTAATAAACCACCTATAAATATAAATAAAAATGTAGCACACATTAAAGATAGAAATATAATATTTTTGGTGTCTTTAAAAAACTCATTTGGTTTATTTATCATATGAATAAATGGATTGTGATTTGTTGATCAAAATAAATGTTCTATTGGAACTTGACCAAAAATTAAAGCACATGCAAAACAAGAAAATGCTAATATAACAAAAAATGATGAAATAATTGCTATATTTCTTATTCTAGAATATATGGTTCTGACTTGTACTTCTTTTTTAGCAGACTCTTTTTTTTCTTTACTCATAATGCACCATGTATCAGTATAAAATCTCAATATTTAATAAAATAATGATAAATCAAAAAAAATTAAATTTCAATTCATAGAGTAATAGCACAAAATTTTATATTACTACTTTTAATTAAAATAGATAAAATTTTTCATTTTTTTTGCTTATGAATGGATTATTAAATTTATATAGTGTAAAATAAGTATGTGCGATTAGCCAAGTAATAAAAAATTTTACTTTTGGTGAGCGGATCTTGAAAGACATGTGAAAAATAGTTTTATGGAGCTAGGCATCATTAGTTGAACGCCTCCTCGACCAAGGCAGGAAACATCAAGCCTCATATGTAAATAAGGAAAAACTTGTTACTCGTAAAATATATAATAATGTGGTCACCGCATAAAAATAGTTTTATTCATAATGAATAAACTGTAAATTGTGTTATTATTCTTGCCAGAATGCACCTTTAACGTTGTTTATTCACATTGAATGCAACACAAGGCATAATCGGGAGCCTTGTTTTTTTATAGAATTAAAACAAAAACACTTAATGATGAATTAAGTGTTTTTTTAATATTATTTATTAATCAATATCTCATTTATTTCTTTTTTAATAGTAGGACATTGTTTTATCAAATCAATATCTTGTTCTAGTCCATCCATTCTATTTTCTAAATTGTCCATTCTATGATTCAAAGAGGTAAAACCATCTTTAACAATTGTTGTTAAATCATTTAATGATTTTGCTAATTCATTTAATGTCATAGTTTTATCACTCCTTTGATTTTCTTTATAATGAAAATTTTTAATCTAGTTTCTCCTGCAATTCATTAATTTCTTTTTTAATAGTGGGACATTGTTTTATCAGATGAATATCTTGTTCTATGTTGTTCATTCTGTTTTCTAGATTGTCCATTCTTTGTTCAAGTCTATCCATTCTGATTTCTAATTTATCCATTCTATGATTCAAAGATGTAAAACCTTCTTTAACAATTGTTGTTAAATCATTTAATGATTTTGCTAATTCATTTAATGTCATAGTTTTATCACTCCTTTGATTTTCTTTATGATACAAGTTAATAACTATTTGATCATATTTTTTTGTTTCTTTTATTATTTTGTATTCAATCTTAGTTTTTTCTCTAATAAGATTACAAAAACTATTTTTTGATATTTCTTTAAATTGATTATCCATAAATATTTTATATAAATTATCCTTATTAATAAATGTTTAAAATTAATATTCATTAAATAAAAAAAGAAAATATAAAAAATTGTTTCATATAAAAAATAAAAACTATCCATCGATAGTTTTTATTTTTCTTTAATTTTCTTTATAGCCTCAAATACATCTTTTTCAATTGTTTTAGATTCTTCCATTAATAAAAGTAATTCATCAATACATTTATTTAACTCTTCTTGAATTTCTTTTGGATCTCTTTTATCTTTTTCTTCTATTTCAATATAAGAACCTGGTGATAATGAAAATTCTTTTTCTTTTAATTCATCAATAGTTACAGATTTAGCAAGACCTGGTATATTAATATCTTTATTATCTTTAAATTCTTTATATATATTCGTTAATCTTTCTAGTTCATCATTTGATAATTCTTTATTCTTTTTAGAACCTTCAATTAAATTACCTAAATTAGAAGCATTAATCATTAAAACTCTTTTATCATCTACTTTAGCATTATCAAAGAATCAAACACATGCCGGAATTCCTGTTGTATAAAATAACTTATCAGGTAATGCTACAACACATGAAACTTTGTTGTCTTCTAAAATCTTTTGTCTAATCTCACCTTCATTACTTGTTGTTGAAGTTAATGAACCATTAGCCAATACAACACCTGCTTTTC
>JARHZT010000018.1 GCA_029258015.1 Malacoplasma sp.
ATACATTACATTATTAGTAACTTCTTGTGTATCATTTTCTTTATACAATCAGTGAGCAGCAATACCATAGTTTGCTGTCATATCCATTGATGTATTTCTAATTTGAACTTCTAATAATGCTTTTTTATAAGTTACTGTTGTATGTAATGATTGATATAAATTTAATTTTGGTGATGAAATATAATCTTTGAAAGTATTAGGTAAGAATGTGAAGTTAATATGAATCAAACCTAATATTTCATAACATTTAAGTTCATCATAATTTCCAACTATTCTAATAGCAAAAATATCGTGAATGTTTTTTAAATGCATCCCTTTTTCTATCTTTTTATATGTAGAATAAATTCCTTTAATTCTTTCAAATATTTGAAATTCAATCTTATTTTTTTTCAATAGATTTTCTATTTGATTTTTTACATAGTTTAAACTATCTCTATTAGCATCAGTTAAATTATTTATTTCATTTTTTAATTCATTATATTTTTCAGGATCTGTAATTGAAAAACATAAATCTAATAATTTAGTTTTTTGGTGATATAAACCTAATCTTCCAGCTATATTTGCATAAATGTTAAATGTTTCATTAGCAATTCTTAATTGCTTTTCTCTTCTTAAATGATTGATAGTTTGCATATTGTGCATTCTATCTGCAATCTTAACCATAATAGCTCTTAGATCTTTTGAGATAGACATTATAACTTTAATAACATATTTAGAGTTAGCAGCATCATATGTTTGCTTAGCTCTATTTTCATCCGATAACTTTGAAACCTTTGTAACAGCTTCAACAAGTTCTAAAACATCATTTCCAAACTTTTCTTTAATCTCTTCTTGACTACATTCTGTATCTTCTAAAACATCATGAAGCAAACCTGTAATAATGGTATCAGTATCCATTTTTCATTCGGCTAAAAATATTGCAGTTTCTAAGGGATGGATAATATATGGTTCACCACTTTTTCTTAGTTGATCACCATGCTTTAAGTTTGCAAATTGATATGCTTTTTTAACTTTTTTTATATCATCACTTTTAAAATTTCTATTACTTAAAATTCCCATTAAAAATGAGAGTCTTTTTTCTATATTAGGATTTGTCATTAACTACACCTATAAATTTATCCATGTACCTATTAAGTTATACACATATAGAAAGAAAAAGAGTTAAAAATAAAATAAAAAAATCTCTTTTTAAATAAAGAGATTTTTATTTTTATTAATTATTGTGCTGCTGGTATTAATCAAGATATTAACCCTATACAAGTTCCAGCTAACATAGGTGCTACAATTGGAACTCAAGCATATCCTCAATTAACTACTGATTTATCAAAATCATGTTTTCTAACTGATTTTGTAAATGTAGCTAATACTAATCTAGGACTAAAGTCTCTAACTGGATTTAAAGCACATCCAGTTGCTGAACCCAATGAAACAACAACAGACATCAAAAGGAATACAACTGGTAATCCAGCTACATTTAATCCAGTATTTTCAACATTTTTATGGTTTGATAAAACAACCACAAATCCTGCTAATACTAAAGTACCTGTAAATTCAAACAAGAAGTTTGTCATAGTACCTTTTTCATTTTTGTTGTCATAAACTGGACATGTACAATGAGCATGTCTAATGTCTGCTCATGTATTTTCTTCATCTTTTATAAATCTTAATGTAAGTATGTTTAAAATCATTTGACCAAATATTGCTCCAGTTAATTGGAAAGTAACTAATAAAGCAAAAGTTATTCAAATGATTGCAGTAGCACTTGTAATACCCATAGAACTCATTCCTGCTGCATATAAAGAATTATTTGCTATAGGTTCTGACATGGCTTTAATTGATGCCATAATACTTACTGCAGGATTTAGGTGTCCCAACCCTCCTAGCGCATCACAAAGTAATGCTGCAAGGTAAACACCACATCCTCATCCCACTACAATTAAGATTCATTTGTTTCCTTTTTGGTTTGCTATCATTCTTTTATAGCCAGTTGCTGCACAAACCCCATTTCCAAGAAGAATCAACAATGCTGTACCTATGAATTCTCCAAAGATACCAATTCAATATCTTTGTAAGTCATTTAAAGGTGGTAATTGTGCTATTCTTGTTAGAAATTCTGAACTAATTTCATTCATATGAAATCTCCACTAAAATATAATACACTAGAATATATTACTTCATAAATGGCAAAAAAAATAAAACTTTAACTAAAAGTAAAGTTTTATTTTTTGTTGTTTGTTTGTCTTTATTAATTTCTTCTTCCAAAAATTAATAGTAATCTGATTATTACCATTACTAATTGGATAAGGTTTACAAGAATTTGAAAACCTATAAATAAACCCATCTTTTTAGATAGTTGTTCATCTTGAATGAAGTTATCCATGTTTTGTGCAGATCACATTGATCAAACCAAATACATAACAGATAGTGCACCAGAAATTCCAGATGTCACTAAAACAATTGTTCTAGCATTACCATATGAAAAAATTGGTGTAAATAGTGTAATCATAGAAATGATTAAGAATGAAAACATTGCAACTATTGACGAAATTCAAACTAATTTACCAAGTTTTAATGCTGTTTTTAAACTCATTCCTTTAGCAACTAAAAATGTTCCCAAGAATATCATTCCAACCATTCCAAATGCAAATATAATCTCTCTAAGTTCTAAAGCTACAAATAAGAATCCAAATCCTATTCCATAACTTATACAATAAGTAATTATAGTAGCTAAGGCAAATCCCATAGATGCTTGATAAACTCTAAAACATCATATGATAGATAAAACCATTCCAACTAGAATACCAATAGATGAGATTGTATATAATAAATCAATACTTAATGCTGTACTGTTGTTAGAAGTTAAAAAATATTGACAAAGCATTCCGATTGCAAATATTGCTATAAATCCAATGGAAGCTGTAAGCATGCTAGTTGATAGTACTGAAGCTTGTTTTTTGCTGTATGCAAAAGAACTACTATAATCACTATAACTTGCATGGCTGTTGTTAAACATCCCTTTATAATTCATAAATAAATTCTTTCCTCATGTATATTTATATATTATATATCAATAAAATAGAGGTCATAAATAAAAAAGTATTAAGCAAACATTTGCTTAATACTTCTATTTTTATTTTTTAGTTGCTTTTTTAGCAGGTTTTTTAGCTGCTGGTTTTGCTTTAGTAGTAACTTGTTTTTTAGTTACTTTACTTGCTTTAGCAGTTTCTGCTTTTTTAGGAGTAGCTACTTTTTTAGCTGGTTTTTCTGCTTTTTTAACTACTTTTTTAACAACTGATTTTTTAATTACCGCTTTTTTAGCAGGTTCTTTTTTAACAGTTTCTTTTTTTGACTTTACAACTTTGTCTTTAGATTTTTTTTCTGCTACTGCAGTTTCTTTTTTAGCAACAGTATTTTGACCAACATCTTGAATAGAAGCAATTCCTGGAAGTTCTATATTTGAAAAGAACTCAAGTGAAGCTCCACCACCTGTTGAAATATGAGATATGTATTTATCATGTCCGCTTTTTACAGCAGCAGCTGCCGAATCACCACCACCTATAACAGTAAATGCTTTGTTTTTAATACTAGCTCTTTCTAAAAATCTACATACTTCCATAGTTCCTTTTGAAAATTCTGGATTTTCAAAAGCACCAACTGGACCATTTCAAATAACTGTTTTTGAACTTTTAATTATTTTTTCGAATGCTTTAATTGTTTTCTTACCAATATCAAATGCTGCTAAAGTTGTCGGAATTTGATCTACAGCATATGTTTTAGATGTTTTTGAATCATAAGATTCAGCACATACAACATCTTTTGGTAATACAATTTTGTCTTTGAATTCTTCATAAAGTTGGTTAGTAACTTCCATTGAAGATTCATCAAATAAAGATTTTCCTATTTCATACCCTTTAACTTTTAAGAAGTTATTAGACATTCCACCACCAATTAAAATTTTGTCAGCAAATTGACCAATATATTTGATTGACTCAACTTTATCAGCTATTTTTGCACCACCAAAAATGG
Source organism: Malacoplasma sp. (assembly GCA_029258015.1). GTDB lineage: Bacteria > Bacillota_I > Bacilli_A > Mycoplasmatales > Mycoplasmoidaceae > Malacoplasma. The sequence continues at coordinate 4,027 of JARHZT010000018.1, forward strand.
CAATAACTGGGTGCATTGGGTGGTTAACTGCTTTAGTTAGATTTTTTAATTCAGTTTCAACTAAAAATCCTATAGCAGATTCTTTTATATTTTTAGCAATTCCTACATTTGAAGCATGACTTCTGTGAGAAGTACCAAATGCATCATTTACATAAACATCACCAAGTGAAGCTCAAAATTTTCCAAGTTCCGGACTATTTTTTGATTCTGATTTTACAACTTCACCTTTATCATTAACATCAGCATATCTCGTGTTTTCTAAAAGCATGATTGAACCATTATTCATTTTTTTAGATTTTTCTACTAATGTTTTTGATTGGTTATCTTTTTC
>JARHZT010000036.1 GCA_029258015.1 Malacoplasma sp.
CACCAGATATAGCAAATGAAGCTAATTGTAAAGCATTTTTGTTATATCCGAAGTTTTGAGCTGCAAATGGGTTTTGCCCAGTTGTTTTAAGTTTGTGTCCAAAAACTGTAAACTTTAATAATGCTCATATCGCCACAACTGCTATTACTGTTGTTGCTATTGATCATTCTCATCCTCAGAATTGTCCTTCGTGTCAGAATGTGAATGAAGTGTGCATAGGTAATGATTTGAATATACCTACACCCATTGCATTTGTATCTAATAAGTGATTTCTTACTAATGTACCAACTATGAATAAGATTATTCAGTTTAATAGAATAGCACTAACTACTTCATTTACTTTGAAGTAAATTTTTAATACACCTATACTTAATGCTACAGCTGTTGCTCCTATGATTGAAAGTAAGATTGTTATAATTTGTCCACCAGGAAGACTGAAGTTTTCATTTTTACCAACAATTAAGCTAGTTATTAAGAATGCAAAACTTCCTCCTGCTAACATTTGTCCTGATATACCAATATTAAATATACCTACTTTCATTGAGAAACTGAATGCTAATGCAGCAATTACATATATACATAATTGAACAGCAAATTGTTCTGCATTATATGATCAGTCAAATGCTTTAGTAAACATTGCAAAGAATGCAGCTGGTTTTGTACCTAAACTTGTAATAATAATGAATGATAATAGCATCGCGAATAATATCGCAAAAGAAACTGACATTACATTTCTTCTAATATTTTTTTGCTTTATTTGATAAGAAATCTTATCAAAGAAGGTTAAATTTTTTTCATAAAAAGTATTCATTATAATTTTTCCCCTGCTAATAATTCACCAATGTATTCTCTTGTCATAATGTCTCTGCTATTTTCTTCTATTATTTTATTTCTACTTATTACACCTATAGTGTCAGCTAATGCTAATATTTCATCTAATTCATAAGAGATTAGTAATACTGCATTACCTTTTTTCTTTTCATCAATAATTTCTTGATGAATGAATTGGATCGCACCAACATCTAACCCTCTTGTAGGTTGAGCTAGAATGATTAATTTATGGTCTTTTTCCATTTCTCTACCAACTATAATTTTTTGTTGGTTACCACCTGATAATGAACGAGCTAATGCAACACCATTTGCAGAACCTCTAACGTCATATTTATCAATAGTATGTTGTGCATACTCAACTATTTGATAATCAGATATAATTCCTAAATTACTAAATGGTTTTTTACTTATTTGATTATTTACAACATTTAATCTACAATCTTGATCTAAATCTAAACCATATTTATGTCTATCTTCTGGAACATGACTTATTCCTAATTCAATTCTTGTTTTAACATTTGCTCTTGAAATGTCTGTATTCATGAATCTTATAGAACCTGGATTTGCTTTTTTAAGTCCAGCTATTTGTTTTATTAAGTTAGATTGTCCGTTCCCTTCTACACCAGCTATAGCATAGATTTCACCAGCTCTAACATTAAAGCTTACTGTTGGATTGCTGCTACTTGTATTTGTATAGCTTGATCCACTATATCCATTATTAGAAAGTAGTGATGTAACATTCATTAAATTGTTTACACTCTTTTCCATTTTGCTTAATGTTTTTTCAATAGGTGTTTCATAGTTTAAATCTAAGTTTTGAACTGATAAAACTACTTCTCCCATTGTGTTACCAAGATCGTTTTTACTTGCTACTACTTTTTTACCAACCATTAATTCAGCCATTTTTTCAATTGAAGTTTCATCAACATTAACTGTATCAATGTATTTACCTTTTCTAATAACTGTAGCTTGATCTGCGATCATTTTAATTTCATGTAATTTATGAGTAATTATAATGATAGTTTTTCCTTCATTTTTAAATTGAAATAAGATTTCTAAAAATGATTTAATTTCATTATCTGATAAAACTGCTGTTGGTTCGTCAAATATCATTATTTCAGATCTTCTATATAATACTTTTAAGATTTCAACTTTTTGTTGTTGACCAATTGTAAGTTGAGATACTTTTTTATCTAAATCAATATCAAAATTATATTTTTGAATTAATTCTCTTAAAACTATTTTTGTTTCTCTTCTTTCAATGAAACCATTTTTTTCACTTTCAACACCTAATACAATATTATCGAATACTGTAAAGTTGTCTACTAGTTTAAAGTGTTGGTGAACCATCCCAATTCTATATTTGTTTGCATCTTTTGAAGATTTAAACTTAACCATTTCGTTGTTGATATATATTTCACCTATATCTTGTTCATACATACCAAACAGGATTGACATTAATGTTGATTTTCCTGCCCCATTTTCACCAATAATTGCATGAATTGAATTTCTTTTAACATATAAGTTAATCCCAACATTTGCTTTAACCATTCCATTATTGAATGACTTATGAATGTTAACCATTTTTAAAGCATAGTCAGCACCTTTTTCTTCTTTAAAAGGTACATATGTGAACTCTTGAAGCTTAGATTCTTTAACTGTTTCAGTTTGTTTTTTAGTTTCTTTAATATTATTATTCATTTTCATTACCATTAAGACTTTCTAAAAAACATCTTATCTTTCTTGAAAAGTTCATTTGCTTTAGGTCAACTTGTTATCGCTTCATATTGGGCAAGAGGATGTGGAACAGTATATGTAACATCCACTGTTTCAACTTTACCATCTGGTTTTGTTATTTTATTTTTTATTCCTTTTAAAAAATTAGATAAATCTAAACTTAAATAATTATTTTCGTCACCATTTTCTCCTTTAGTATTATTTTTTATCCTTCAAGATCCATCATTCATTGGACCATTAAGTCCTGTTGATTCTTTATCAAATATTTCATAAGCTTTTAAATCTAAAGGAGTTGGTTCTTTTTTTGGATCTTTCTTTGTTTTAAAATCTTCATTTAATAGAGCAATGTATTGTTTAATAACCGGATCTTCAGCACTTAATACTTTTGCTGTTTTGTTTTCAACTAGAGATTCTAACGTAACTTTAGAAAAATCTAAATTTTGAACACCTCATTCATTTCAATTAGGATTTATTAAGTATTGTAATCCAGCATCACTAACACCAACACCAGCATTTTCAACTGTACCAACATTGTTTCATCCTAAACCATAGTATCCATTATGATCTTCAACACCATTACCATTTCTTCCTTGAGTAATAGCCTCAAGAACACCATTAACTGAACCAGCTAAATTTTTAACAGAAGAAAATTGAATTATTTTTCCTTTATGATTTGCATCTTTTCCTACTTTTTCACCCTTAGGAAGATCTACTTCTAACGATTTTGTCTTCTCTTGAGCTGTATCGACACCCAAAACTATACTTCTTGCAAATTCTGAATGATCTTGCTTAGAAACTATTCCATTAACAACTAATTGTGTTTGAGGACCTGCTATTGGAAATATAACATTAGCACCATTTTTTCTCATACCTTCAGACAATATAGTTGCCTTTTGCTCATTTGCAGAAAAACTACCAGATACAAAATATTGTAAATTTAAATCATCTGGGTCTTTTTCATTACCCGAAACTCATTTAATTGGTAATGTTGGTTTTGTTTTTTCCCCATTAACCGTTGGAATTAAAGGTTGTAAGACTTTATTTCAATAATGAATACCTAATCTAAATCCATTCATAAAGTTCAATGTACTTCCAAATGCTAATCCAACAAATGAACTTACAGCTAAAACTTTATTTCCATCTTTGTCCTTAGCAGTTTTCCCTTCTGTGAAATAATCTTGATATAAATTCAAAAACACTGCTGTAGATATTCCTGATAAGAACGATCCATCATCTGCTCTATATGAAATGCTTGATACGTTATATGGATCAGATTTGAATGGTTCTGCATCTTTAACCATTCCGCCATCCACAAATATAAATCCATTATCTGTAAATGAATTTTTAAATTGTTTGTTTTCCGGTTTTGTAGAAGTCAATTGTTGTAATGCATCACCCTGGTTAAACCCTGTTGCTACAACAATTTTTGCACCATCTTGAACTGCATATCTATATGAAGCAATTCTTGATACTGTGTCAACACCTGGTTTTTTTCAAATACCATTGTTTTCTTTTATTTCTTTACTAGCAGCTACTGGTAATTCAATATTTCCATTATTTTTGAAATAATCTCTAATACCATCATAACTACTTTCACTGAATGATTGGTCCGCTAACGTTGAAAAATTATCTGACACAACAAGTTGTACAGATGATTCAAACGATAATGGACTAGCGCATGCAGTTACTGAAATAGAAACTAAAGAGACTGAAGCAACAAGTGCTGCTGCATTCAATATTTTTTTTCTTTTCTTAATCACTTAAACACCATTTACCTTTCTTACTATCACAAAAAATTATATTTACAAGTAAGGGTATAAAAAATTACAATATTTTAAAAAAAAATAATTTGAATTAAAAAAAATAAATAGTAGAAAATATTATTTTATGTGTGTGTTTTTTAAGACATAAATAAAACATAAATGAAAAATAAAAAAAGAAGTTTTCACTTCTTTTTTGTTGTTTTCATTATACATTATATATCAGAAAATTATTAAAAAATTACTTTTGTTGAGGACGATAAATTAGTTTGAAAAGTTCTTCAATTACTTTAGTTACAATAGTAATTCTATTGTTAGTTCTTCCTTGATCTGGAACTGTCATTTCAAAGTCATATGACTTATCAATAACAATAATACAAAAGAACACTTTACAGAATTTGTCTGCAAACATATCTTTAGAAGGTCCAGCTTGTCCTGTAACTGCTATTGAAATATCAGTTTCAAGTTTTCTTCTAATGCCCATTGCCATTTCTCTAGCAACTGTAGCTGAATATTCTGTATATCTTTCTATTAAATCTGTACTTACACCTAAAAGTTTACTTTTAGCATAGTTAGTATATGAAACTACACCACCTTTAAATACTTTTGAAGCTCCTGGTACATCAACTAAAGTTGAAGATATCATCCCACCAGTTACAGACTCAGCAATACCTATAGTTAAGTTATTTTTAATTAATTCATTAATTATTATTTCTTTATAATTCATCTTTTAAACCTATTCCAAGTAATAAAAATAATGTCTAATATATATTATATTAAATTTATTGAAAATATTAAATATATAAAAAGGGGTTAGATGTAAAAAAATGATTGTATTCTTTTAAAAATACAATCATTTTTCTTATTTTTCTTTTTTAGATACGTTTTTATCTTTTAAATATTCAATAATATCATTATCAAAGTTTTGAATTTCTTTTGATCTATTTTTAGCATCATTCAATTCTTTTTCTCTCATCTCTTTTAAAATTAATGATTCATGTTGATCTGCTTTTTCTTTTCTATAGATTTTCTTTTCTAAATAGTTTTCATCTATAAATTCATTTATCTTTCTATTGATTCTTGATTGATGTTTATTATCAATATGTTGCTTAGCACTCTTAATTCCTTTAAGAATGATACTTTCATATCTTTTTTTCTCTACCTTATCTTCATTAAGATCAATAATCATATCATTATTGAATAATTCATCATCTAAATCTTCAAGATTTTTAGCAGCTAATTTTTTATTGTATTGTTCATGAATGATTTGAGGTTCATTTCTGATTAATTTTTCAAGTTTCTTTTGTTCTAACTCATCTTTACTAATAATTCTGATTTGTTTATTAATTCTTTTTAATCTTCTTTGTTCATCATCAACATACAATAAATTATTTAGTTGTTCTTCAGATACAGCTATATCTTCTTTATGTTTAATATATTCTTCAATAGTTATTGCATCATTTCTCATGTCATATTTACTAATAGGACCACCAAATAATGTACCTTTAGGACGTTTTACTACATATGGAGTTTTGTAGAATTCTTTGATTGGAATTTCATCCTCTTCTTCTTTATTGAATTCTTTATATCTTTCTTTATAAACAGAATAATCTATTGTATTTTCTTTATTAGCTACTTCATCATCATTGTTGTTTTTGAAAAACCCTTGTCTATATCTAATAAACTGTTCATCTGTAAAGATTCCAGATTTTGCAAGAATACCTTTAATTTCTTTTCTAAATTCATTCAATTCTTCTTGCTTAGCTTGAGCTGGAGTTTGTCCCATAGTTGTATCAATTTCATTGACATGGAATTCTACATCATCAATATAAGCTGCTTCTTCTCTTTCTTCTCCCATAGCAGGTAGATTAAGATTTGCAAATAATTTATCAATGTACTCATTAATAGACATCTTAGCATCTTCATCTTTAAATGCAGGCATGTTTAAGATTCTTTCAAGTTCATCATCTTCAATTGAAGGTGCTGCTTCTTCTTGTGCTTTTTCAATCATTGACTCATCAATAATCTCTTGTACCATTGATTCACTACCAACTTCTCCAAATACCATTGGTTGTTCACTAATAATTGTTTGTTCATCAACAATTGTAGGATTATCAATTTCAATGATAGGTTGATGTTTTATAGTTTGTTCACTTACAGCTTTTTGAACTTCAAACTCATTTAATGCTTCTTTTTGTTCTACTTTTTCAATAACTTCAATTTTGTTATCTTCATCTTTAGAAGGGACAATGTTTTCTACTTCTTCTCATTCAGAACTTACATCTTTGAAAACAAAATCTGTAACATTATCTACATCAACAACTTCTTCTTCATCTTTTTTATTATTTAACAAATCATATTTTTCAGTTTTAGCTAATAAGATTTCTAAATCATTATCACTAACTTCTCCAATATTTTCATTATGTTCTGTATTTTCTAATTCTTTGGAAGCCATTTGAACTTCTAATTCAAATTCTTCTTCAGTTGTGAACTTTTCACGAGAAAAAGATTCTGATGTATAAGCTTGTGGAATTTGTTCTGTAATTTCAGGAATAGCTTCATGTTTATGATTTTCTTCAGCTACTTGTTCATTTTCTTTTTCTTCTTGTTTATGTTCAGGTTCTTTTTGCTCTACTCCGTCCATAAATTCGTCTTCTTTAGCTGTATTGGATGTTCTCTCAACTCTTTTGTTTTTGGGTTCATTCTCTTTTTTTTTATATTCTTCAGATGCAGTTAATACTTCTAATTGCTCTCTAAGTTTTTCCTGTTCATTAGGTAATGATAATTGACATAATTGAGTAATAACAGAGTTTACTATTTCGCTCTTCATCTTTTCAAATAAGTTATTTCCATCTTCAATATAGATGTTTAATGGACTTCTTTGTTCTAATGATCTAAGATTAACCCCTTCTCTTAGTTTAGTCATTTTATCAATATGTTTTGTTCACATCTTATCTAGATTGGTTAATAAGATTTCATCAATAACATTTGTAGCAGATAATTCTTCTAAGATTTTGTATTTAACTTCAATAACTTTTTTGATTATCATTAAGAATTTATCAACAGCTGTATAAATCCCTTGGTTTAAGAATATTCCTTCTTCAAAGAATGGGAATTTTAATACTTCTTCATTTAAGTAATTAACAATTTTTTTGGCATCAACTAATGCAGAGTTTTCTTTATTTTTAAATTCTTCTACAAATATAGAAGCAAAATCATTAGCCATGTTATTTACAATACTGAAATTATTTGTCTTTAATAAGATTTGGTCTCTTTGTTTATAAATTAACTCTCTTTGTAAGGATAAAACATGGTCATAATCCATTAAGTTTTTTCTAATATCAAAGTTTAAACCTTCAACCTTTTTTTGAGTATTATCTAACATTCTAGAAAAGAACTTAGAGTCATAGTATTCATCTTCAAGTTTTTCAGAAGCTTTTGCAAATTTATCTGTAGCAAAACGTTTAAATAGTGAGTCTTCTAATGAAGTGAAGAATCTTGATTCACCAGGGTCACCTTGACGACCAGTTCTACCTCTTAATTGGTTATCAATTCTTCTAGATTCATGACGTTCTGTACCAATAACATATAGTCCACCAATGGCTTTCATTTCTTCTGGAACTTTAATATCTGTCCCTCTACCAGCCATATTAGTTGAAATAGTAATAGCACCTCTTTGACCACCGTGTTTTACAATTTCAGCTTCTTTTGTATTATCCCTAGCATTTAAAACTTCATGTGGGATTCCAAGTTGTAATAATCTTTCATGAATAATTTCAGAATCTGAAACTGATGCAGTACCAACAAGGATTGGTTGACCAGTTTTATGTCTAGATTCAATTTCAGCCACAACGTGGTTTCACTTAGCTTTTTTAGTACCAAAAATATAGTCTTGTTTATCAATTCTAATAATTGGTCTATTAGTTGGAACTCTAACAACAACCATGTTGTAAATCTTTAAAAATTCTTCAGCTTCTGTCATGGCAGTACCACTAACAGCTGATAACTTATCATAAAGTCTAAAGAATGATTGGTAAGTAATAGTAGCCATAACTACATTTTCTGGTTCAATCTTAACTCTTTCTTTTGCTTGAATAGCTTGTTGTAACCCAGCATTATAACTTCTACCTTCAAGTACCCGACCAGTAAATTGATCAACTAAATATATTTTGTCATCTTTAACTAAGTATTCTTTACCATTAGCAAAAATAAAGTGGGCAACTAATGCATTTGTAATTTTATGAACAATTTCTGCACTTTCAATAGAATATAAATTAACAATTTTAAAGAATTTTTCAGCTTTAATAACCCCACTATCAGTTAATGAAATAGTGTTAGATTCATTATCTATAACATAATCATCTTTAGTTAATGTAGATACATAGTTATCAATATCTAAATATAATGAAAAATCTTCTTTAGGTTGACCTGAAATAATTAAAGGAGTTCTAGCTTCATCAATTAATACTGAATCTCCTTCGTCGATAATAACGAAGTGTAATTGACGAATAACTTTTTCTTCCATACTTCTAACCATGTTATCTTTTAGGTAGTCAAAACCTAACTCAGAGTTAGTTGAGTATGTAATGTCTCTTGAAAACATTTCCTTTTTAACTGGCTTACTTAATTTTGAAGTATTATACCCTACAGTAATTCCTAATTTTTCAAATGCTTGAGCTGCAAACTTAGCATCTCTTTCTACTAGATATTCATTAACTGTAACAATGTGTACACCTTTTTTTTCTAGTGCATTTAAAAATGCTACTAAAAGAATCGTTAATGATTTACCTTCCCCAGTATACATTTCAGCAAAGTCACCACAGTGTACTACATAAGCACCCATCATTTGTACTTCATAAGCTAGCATCTTGTATTCTCTATAAATGATTTCTCTAGCAATAGAAAAAGCATCTACAACTATATCATCTAGTGTAAATTTATTTTCTTGTAATCCTTGAACTAAATAATCTGTTCTAATCCTTAGATCTTCTATTGATAAACTTTGATATTCTTCAAAGTTATTTAAAACTTGTTCAGCAATTATTTTAGCTTTAACTAAAATTTTTGATTTCTTTTTAATTTTTCTTATTTTCATCGTCTAGACTCTTGCCTTTATCCTTATTTATAATTTTATCTACATAACCATCTAAAAGAAAGATTACTTTATTTGCATATTTAGCAATCGATTTGTCATGTGTGATTATTACTACTGTTGTATCTAATTCCTTATTTATCTTGTTAAAAGCCTCTATTATTTTTCCTGACATACTAGAATCCACAGCACCAGTGGGTTCATCACCATAGATGATACTTGGTTTTTTGGCTATAGTTCTTGCTATTGATGTCCTTTGTTTTTGTCCTCCAGATAGTTCGTATGGATACTTATCTGCAAATTCTTTTAATTCCAATAAATCTAAAATATTATAAATTTCTTTTTCTGTTTCTTTTGAATTTTTTCTATTTTCTATTTTATTTTGTTCTTTTATTTTTTTAATCTCAGCTTTTGTATAAGAAGTTTTTTTATAAATTTGATTATCAAAAATATTATAAGATGGTTTATTTAAATAGTTTCCAATTAAAACATTTTCAAAAACTGTTAGATTTGGTAACAATCCATATCTTTGAAAAACATAACCAATATTGTTTTTTCTAAATAATGTTAAATCATGCATGTTCATAGAATCTAAACAATATCCATTAACTCAAACTTTGCCAGTAGTTGGTTTATCCATTCCAGAGATTAAATTCATTAATGTAGTTTTACCACTACCACTTGGACCTAATACAACTACAAAATCACCTTTATAAATTTCAATGTTGATGTTATTTAAAATTCTAACAGCCATACTTTTATTAGAATAATACTTACTTACATCACTAACTTTTAAAATTAAATCTTTATCATATGAAACTATTTCATCTTTTTTTATAGTTTGTGTATCACTAATATAATTAACTTTTTTATCAATTAGTTTAAAGATCTTATTTTTTATCTTACCTATTAATTTATTGTTATCATCATTGTCCAATTCAAGTTCTTTTAAATAATCTTGTAGTCAATATAAATCTTGAATTTGACTTTCATAAATCTTTTTTAAGTTATGTTTATATCTTTCTTTTTTAGAACCTTTTTTTAAGTCTTCAAAATACCTATCAAAATTATGTTTGATTTGATGATAGTTACATTCTTTTAATTTACCTAAAAATGGATATTCTTCTAATAACTTTAAGCTTTCTTTTTTCATATTCATTGTTATTTATAAAAATATTATAAATTCATTTAACTCATTTCTATTAATAAATTAAGTAAGGAAATAATAAAAATGAAATACATCATTATAATGCATCCCATTTTTATTAGTTGAATAATTATTTTGTATTATATTCTCAAAGATTGTTTACTTCAAATAAATGTTCTTTTTTAACTTTTCTGGAAACTAAAATAATTATACTTATTATTAATAGTAAAAAATAAAACTAAATTTTTAATGATGTTTGATATTATTCTTTTTTAATAATCCAATATATGCAAAATGATTAATTTTTTAAAATATATCTATTTTTATTTATATTATGAATTTAATGATAAAAAAACATCAACATAAGTTAATGTTTTTTTACTAATTATGCTTATTTAAATTCTAATTTTCTGATTCAATTTCTTTAATTTCATTTTCTTTTACAATTAAATCTATATTATATTTTTTCTTTCCTCATTTTGAATCATAGTCGACCATTGAAGGGAAGATAGATAATGCAACAAATAATAATAGAACAACTAAAATCATAACTCTTGCTATTACTTCATTAGAATCATTGTGTACTTGTGGATGATAGATTAATATCACATTAATAAATGGAGCAATACTTTGAAATACTAAACCAGCACTTACAATAATAATAGTTATGATAGCAGCAGGCATAAATGTTTTTGTTTTTACAATTTCTGGATCTGTATTTCTTTTTTTCATACATCCTATAATTGCTATAACTATAAATCCAAATGCAAATGTTGATGTTCAATTAGCCATTAAATCAGCAAACCCTAAAAGTCTTGACATACTACTAAAGCCTTCGCCATCATAGAATGAGCCATTACTATCTGAATAAACAGGTAAGTATGCTAATCCACCAATCGTTGCAAACAGTGTATAAAGAATTGTTGTAATAATAGAAACATAGATTACACCAATCATTGGTTTGTTTACATTTGTTTTATTAATATATTTGTGTGAGAATGGTAATTCATATTCACTAATTAAATCTTCTGTGAATCTTGTAGATCACATCGAGAATGAATTAATAATACCTAATATACCAATTGAAATCATTAAGTTAGTAACACCAGCTACTCATCCTAAATTTCTTTTTTCTAAGAATCCAGTAAAACTTCCAAATCCTCCATCTTGTGGGAATGCTATAGTCATTGAAGTTGCTATTAATAAATAAATTGCTGTAACAACTGATAACCCAATAACTAATGCTTTAGAAGTTTTTTCAGGTTGTTTCATATCTGTTTGAATCCCTACTGAATAGTAGAATCCATCATATGCAAAAAAAATTGCTGCAAATGATATAAACATCCCAATTCCAGGTCACATAGATTCAAATCTTAACATGTTATTTTCTGGTTTGATTGGAGTTATAATAACTGAAGAATTTTCAGTAACTGAAGCTATATAAATTCCTAAGAATGTAATAATAGCTAATGGAAAGAATTTAACACATGTAATAACTCAGTTTTGCATGTTCCCAAATTTCGAAGATAAACCACTTGTTAAAATAAATCAGAAAGATATTGCAAGACCAATAATTGCTCAAATTGCTCAGTCATGTGCTGTATTGAAGTGATGTTGTACACCAAAAGATACTAGTGCATCTTGAAACCCTTGAACTACATATAGTGGCATAAAAAATAATGTTAATGGCATGTATACATAAAACATAAAGTTTTTACATGCTTTATACATAAATCTAGTTGAGAAATTTTTAACCCAACCTATCATTGATAAATTACTTGCTTTTTTACTTGTAACTTCAATTAATGATAAAGACATACATATAACACCTATTGCTGATAATATTCATGATGTTATTGCAATCGGGAATGATGATCATGAATTTTGAAGTACAGAACCAGCTTTAAAAAATATACCACTACCAATACATGACCCAATCACTATAAAGATTGCAGATATAAATGATATTTTTTTCTTTTTAATAGCTGATTCACTGTTAATTTGTTTAACTTCTGCTAAAATATTTGATTGTGAATTCATTTTTTTCTCCTAATTTTTATAAATATTTTCATACACTCAAATTTTTATTAATGTCGGGTTCTAATTCTAATCATCATAATAAATCCTATTTAAAAAAATAAACTTGTGATATTTAATCACAAGTTTCTATCAAATAAAAAATAGCTGTATTATTTAAAAAAGAAAATGTGAAAAAATATTATTAAAATCTATCTTTTAATAATCTATTTTTAACATTTTTATTTCTTAAATTATTTTTTAACATAACTATTCCTTAATATAAATCTATCATAGATATAGAAAATATTTACAAAATAAAAAAAATATTCTCACAAATTGAGAATATTTTTTTAATATCATTTTTTGTCTTTGAAATTATCTAATAAAATTTTCTTAGATACTTCTCAAATTACTTCAGAAATTGTTGGGTGAGGGTGAATTGTTTCTACAAGTGTGTTCACTGTTGATTCAGTTTCAATTGCTAATGCAATTTCAGCAATTAAGTTTGAAGCATCATCACCTACAATGTGACATCCTAATATTTCACCAGTATCTTTTGAAACTAACATTTTAATAAATCCAGTAGTTTCTCCATCAGCTAACGCTTTACCAACATAAGACATTGGATATTTAGCTTTACAATAAGCTATATTTTCTTTAATTAATTGTTCTTCAGTTTTCCCAATAGTTGCAACTTCTGGGTGTGTATAGATACATGAAGGTACTTTGTGTAAGTCCATTTCAGCATGTTTATTTAAAATTGTATCTACTGCAACAATTGCATTTTTATATGCCGAGTGAGCAAGCATGATTTTACTTGTACAATCACCAATAGCATAAATGTTTTTAATTGAAGTTCTCATTTGGTTATCTGAAATTATTGAACCATTTGGTGCTAATTCTATTCCAATGTTTTGAACTATTTCAGTATTTGGTTTTCTACCAACAGAAGTCAAGCAAACATCAGATTCATTAGATAACATTGCTCCATCTTTTTCATAATAAACTTTGTTATCTTTGAATTCTTTAATCGAAACATTCGTTTCAATCTTCACACCTTTTTTCTCTAATAATTTTGTGATTTCATCTGAAATATCTTTGTCTAATACTTCTAATATTCTATCAACACCTTGTAATACTGTAACTTCACTTCCAAGTTCTGCAAATAAAATTGCAAACTCAATACCAATAACACCACCACCAATAACAGTGAATTTTTTTGGAATGAAAGGTAAACTTAATGCTTCATCACTTGTTACAACTTTACCTGAAGCATAACCTTGTTCAAATCCAGGCAAATTAAATTTTCTTGCGCTACTTCCAGTAGCTAAGATTAAGTTATCAAAAGTGAATGTTTCATCATTAACTTTTACAGTTTTTTGATCTACAAGAGTAGCAAAACCTTTTATAGTATCTGCTTTTGCACTCTTTAAGATTCCTTGTACACCCATTACAAGTTTTTTAACTACTTCTTCTTTACGATTTTGGATTTTTGATCAGTTTAATGTAATTGAATCTAGATTAATTCCATCCATCCCAAAATCTACAGCTTTTCTTATTTCTTGGTTTAATTTTGATGATTTTAATAAAGTTTTTGTTGGAATACATCCTTTATTTAAACAAACACCACCATAGTTTTCTGCTTCAATACATAAAGTTTTTAAACCATTTTTACCAGCATGTTCAGCTGCTACATATCCACCAGGACCACTACCAATAACGATTACATCATAATGTTTCATATTCATCCTAACAATTTAAAAATTAAATAAATAATAATGTGATGTTTTCAAGATATTCTTTAACTTGTTTTGCAAATCTTGCAATATCTCCACCATCTACTCATCTGTGGTCTGCAGCGATTGTTATGTACATAACTTTTCTTTCTACCATTTGCATACCGATTTTTTTGATTTTATTAGACATTGTACCAAGACCTGCAATAGCAACTTCTGGATAGTTAATTACAGGAACACCAAAGTCAACACCTAATGAACCATAGTTAGTTACTGAGAATGTACCGTTTGTAATGTCAGCCATTCCAATTTTTTTATTTCTTGCTTTTGTAGCTATTTCACTAATTGTTTTAGCAATTTCTAAAACAGATAGTTTGTCAGCATTTTTTACATTTGGAACTATTAATCCCTCTTTTGTATCAACAGCTATACCAATATTAACTTGCCCCTTTAATACTAATGAGTTTGAAGCATCATCAATTAATGCATTAAACATTGGGAATTTTTTAAGTGTTTTAGCTAATGCTTTAACAATGAATGGAAGTAAGTTTAGTTTTACATTTTCTTTTTCTAAAATGAAATCTTTAATTCTGTTTCTTTCATCTCAAAGATCTGTAACATCAATTTCAATACTTAAGTTAGTATATGCAACACTTGATCAACTTCTAACCATTGCATTTGCAATCGCTTTTCTCATTGATGACATTGCAATTTTTTGATCAGCTTCTGATGCTTGAATAGGTTTTGCTGGTTCGGCAACTGGTTTAGATGCTGTACTAGTTGTAGCAGAAACAACACTTCCACCAGACATAGCATTTAAAACATCATTTTTAGTAATTCTTCCATTTTCACCAGTACCTTTAATAGTTTTTAAAGATACATTGTTGTCTTTAGCTAATACTCTAGCCACTGGACTTGCTAATACATTTTCATTAACATATCCAGATTGTGTAGTAGCAGCTACTGGAGCTGCAGCTTTTGCTGCACCAAATAATGGTAATACATCGTTTGATACTTTAACTTCCCCCACAACTGAAGCTCCACCTGATGATTCTTCAACTTTAGGTTCTGCTTTAGTTTCAGCTACTGCTGGAGCACTTGATCCACCTGAACCATCATCGATTTCAAACAATGCATCTCCAACATGGATAGTATCACCAACATTACACATAATTTTTGTAATAACACCATTAACAGGAGAAGCTACTTCTGTAGTAATTTTATCTGTTTCAACAGAAAATAAATCGGTTCCATCTTTTACGGTGTCCCCAACTTTTACTAAAATATCAGATACTTTACCTTCATGAATTCCTTCACCGATATCTGCAAATTTAAATATATACATATTCTCTCCTATTTTTATTCTTCAATACTTACTAATTTAACAATTTCACTAGCAATTCTGTCAGGACTTACCATGTGGAATGTTTCGCCTTGAGCATAAGGTACAGTTATATCTCATCCTGTAAGTCTAACAGGAGCAGCTTTTAAGCTGTAGAATGCTTTTTCATTAATAGTTGTAATAATTTCAGCACTTACACTAAATGATTTAACAGCTTCATGAACAACCATTAATCTTCCAGTTTTTTTAACTGAATTAATAACTGTTGTTCTGTCTCATGGTTTAATTGTTCTTAAGTCAATTAATTCAACAGAAATATTTGGGTTTGTTTGTTTTAATGATTGAATAGCAGCTAAACAATCATGAACATTAGCACCATAAGTTACTAATGTAACATCATTCCCTTCAAAAATTATGTTAGCTTCTCCAATTTTAACTTCATATAAGTCTTCTGGAATTTCTTGTTTGAATGCTCTATAAATTCTTTTTGGTTCAAAGAATATAACAGGATCTGGATCATTAATAGCAGCTGTTAGTAAACCTTTTGTATCATAAGGATTTGAAGGCATAACAACTTTTAATCCTGGTACATGTGAAAAGATAGCTTCTAATGCTTCAGAGTGGTGTTCTAACGCTTTAACCCCTCCACCCATTGGCATTCTTACTACTAATGGACAAGAGAATCTTCCTCTACTTCTATTTCTATATCTTGCAGCATGTGTAAATAAGTTCATGAACGATGGGAAACTAAATCCTGAAAATTGCATTTCAACAATTGGTTTTAAACCGGCAATTGAAGCACCAACAGCTGAACCCATAATAGTTGCTTCAGCAATAGGAGCATCAAATACTCTATCATCACCAAATTTTGCTTGTAATCCTTGTGTAGCTCTAAAAACCCCACCTTCAAAACCAACGTCTTGACCATATAAGATGATTGTGTTGTCTTTTTGCATGTTTAAGTCTAAAGTATGTGTAACAGCTTCAATATTATTTAAAATAATTGTCTTAGACATATCTATTTTCCTCCAAATATCCTTTTAGCTTCTTCTTTTTGTTCTAATAATGATTCATCTAATGTTTTGTAAGTGTAATCAAAGATTTCATCAATTGAAACATTAGTTTTTTCTACCATTATTTTGTATGCTTCATCTAAGTGAGAATCAATTTTAGCTTCAATAGCTGCAATATCTTCTTGGTTAATGATTCCATTTTTTAACATATATTTTTCTAATCTATCGATTGGATCTTTCTTTTCTTGTTCTTTTTCATATTCTTCAGTTCTATAGATTCTTGGGTTATCACTTGTAGTATGAGGACCTTTTCTATATGTCATAAATTCAACTAAAATAGGTTTTTTGTTTTCAATAACATATTGTCTAGCTGCAACAGCTGCTTCATATGATGCAAATAAATCATTTCCATCAACTTTAATGTATGCAATACCAGCAGCAATAGCTTTAGATGCTATACATGGTTGTCCTGTTTCTTTTGCAGTTGGAGTTGAAATAGCTCATTGGTTGTTGTTAATACAGAATACTGTTTGTGATCCTCTAATTGAAGCAAAGTTCATAGCTTCATAGAATTCACCTTCAGCTGTACCACCATCACCAATAAATGTATAAGCAACATTGGGTTTGTTTTGGTATCTTAATGTCATACCAATACCAGCAGCATGTGAGTATTGACTAGCAATTGGAATGTTAAATGGAAGGAAGTTTAAGTTTTCAGGTAATTTGTTACCCATTTCATTTCCTTTTCATACTAACATTATTTGTCAGATTGGAACACCTTGGTGGATGTAGATAGTAGCAGATCTAAAAGCAGGTGCAAATCAGTCTTCTTTATCCATAGATAATGCTGTTGCAACTTGCAACCCTTCTTCACCAAAGTTAGGAGGGAAAGTCAAGATTCTACCTTGTCTTTGCATTTTTAACATTTTTTCATCCATAATTCTTGATAATTTCATTACGAAATATGAATTTTTAATTTGTTCATTAGATAATGGAACTTTGTAACTTGCATTTATTAAGTTTCCATCAATATCAAGCACTGAATATGTTTCAGTTTGACTAACATATTTATTAATCAACATTCGATTCTCCTTGTTCTTAAAATTAAAGATATAGCTAACACATATATCTAAATTATTATAATACTTATATATATATTTAAATTAGAAAACTATTTTAAATATTTATAATCTATATTTAATAGCTAAATATGTGTCGTATCCTTTCAATTGATATTATAAAAAAAATAGAGATTAATACAAAATTAAATCTCTATTTATTTTATAAAATGCATTATTATCTGGTTTTTAGTAAAAAATTTACCAACAATTTTTCTTTGATATATAGCATATGAAATTATCAAAGCTAAAAAAGCATTCACTAGATTAAATATATAAATATTAATAAATGCTTGTTTTGAATACAGGTTTTCAGCACCTGTATTTATTTTATGTGGTTCCATCATGATAGCAGTTAGTGGATTAATTCATATATCTCCGCTAAATCCAAGTATTGATATTAATCCTACAACAATACCAACAGTACCAAGCGGAATATTTATTTCACTAAGTATTGATCAATAAATAGCTCTTGATGCACCAATAAATAACATTATTAAACTCAATCAAATAGTTCCTAAAATCCCTAATATTAATTTGTTTTCTAATTCTATTGTTGAAGTTATAAGCATTAATATTGATGTAATTAAAAGAAATATATTGATATATATTGTTGTTTTAGAAGATGACTTAGTTTTTTTAGTGGTAACCATTGCAAATATAATTGCACCCAATATTGGTGTTGCATAGTTATATAAGTAATTTAAAAAAGATGAATCATTTTCATTTATCCCATAATTAATTGTGAAAATAGTTCCGAATGCAGTCACAATATTATATGAATTCATAACAAAAAATATTAAGAATGAAATTAATCACACATCCACATTTTTAATAGCAAATAAAAAATCTGTTCAAACTTGTTTTCAAAACTTATTTCTATATTCCACTTTTACTTTTTTAAGTTCTTGTTCACTTGTTACTATAATTGGTTCTGTACTAGCCATTGGTTTATATTCAAATAACCCATCTAAATTT
This sequence comes from Malacoplasma sp., assembly GCA_029258015.1. Lineage (GTDB taxonomy): Bacteria > Bacillota_I > Bacilli_A > Mycoplasmatales > Mycoplasmoidaceae > Malacoplasma. Next base: position 18,774 of record JARHZT010000036.1, read on the forward strand.
CTTTTTGTATATCTTTGAATTCAAGGACCTGGAATAATAATTGCTGTTACTATTGAAACTATTAAATAAATACATGAATAGAAAAATAAAACAAAAAAGATTCCAGATCCGTTATTGGGATTGAAAATTGAATTAACTATTATTATTCCTATTAAACCAATAGAAATAAATCCAGCAATTACATTAAATATTCCTCTTCACATTTCACATCGTGCATATAGTTTTACTTGTATATTTTTATCACCAAGCATTCCTATAACTTTAACAAATGCACTTCAAAATAATAAAGAATTGACAGCAGCATATAAAGTATAAATTAAAATTAACTGAGTATAATCTACATAACCATTAAATCCAACTAGCGAATACCAAAATGTTAATAAGCTCCCAAATAACATACTGGTTGAAAATAAAAGTCTTGGACTTAATCTATCTGCTATCCAACCACCCGGAATATAAAATACTAAGGATGTTATTCCATATATAGTCATCAATAACTGAAGATTAACTAAACTTTCTCCAGTTATAACACTAATTTGGTTGATATATTGGTTTAAGAAAAATGGAGTTAGATAAAATGTTCCAGAACCAAAAGAAAGAACAAAGAAAATTATTATCTTCTTCAATTTAGATAGATTGTACATAAAAATCAATTTCTCCTAATGTTGTTAAACATTATGTTAATAATAGTATAAAAAATAAAAAAAATCAGTTTTTACTGATTTTTTAAATAGCTATTTCAAATTCTTTTAATCTCACAACAACTCTATTGATATCTAAGAAATTTTTCATTCACTTTAAGAAATCAAGTAATTCACTTGGTATATCATTGTATTCAGTTATTTGTTGTGTATCTTTTTTTCATCCTTTAAATTTAGTGAATAATGGATGCATATTAGATGAAGATTTATCAATAAATGATTTTGTCATTTCATTACTATATATATTTGCAGAACACACTTTTATTTCATCTAAATCATCATAATATTCAATATCTTGAAATATTACATTTGTTATATTTTGTTTTTTTAAATTATGTTTAATTGAAACTAAATCTATTCAACTCATCTTTTTAAATTCTTTTTTAATGTCTTTAGGAATTTTTTTCATTTCAGCTGTTGTTAGTGCTCTAGATGAATCTATAAAGTCAAATGGAGATATAATACCTCATCTTTGTACATTTTTAATTTCTGGATGAAAATCATTTTCAATATCAAAAATATTACAAACCATATTTGAATCTGAAGAAATTTTTTCAACAAACATATTTGAAGAAATAATTAGATTATTTTTAATCTCATGACCAAAATTAATAATTTCATCAAATATCTCTTTTAAATCAAAACATGAGTGACCAAATTTTTCAAAAACTATTTTTTTAGTAAATAAAGACCCATCAACTACTTTTAATAAATAATCTGGTACTGAAAAATAACTGAATTTAATTCCTAAATCTAAAGCAATATCTGATCTTACAACTGCATCAGAATCTTTAGCATTAAATATTTCTAATGAATGTAACAAGTTACTATATTCTTCATGGAAAACAGTTTTAATATATGCTTCTTTTGAAATTAATAAATTGCTAAATTTTTTATCATCATTCAATTTATTTTTTACATTCGTTATTTTTTCCATGCATACAATAGCATTATCAGCAATTATTATTTTTTTATCATTTTCAAGTAGTTTAACAATCTCATTTACAGAGATATTTGAAAAATTTTTCACTATGTAATATATATCTACATTTTTAAAGTTTATAATTTCGAATTTTTTAACATTCTCATTATTGATTTTATAAAATAATTTACTTAAATTCATACCTTAATCCACTAAATATATTATATAAAAAATGAGAATTTTTTTAATATAAAATCTATTAATTTACAAATAAAAAAGCATAACTATGTATGCTTTTTTATTTAATTATATTTGTACCCATAAAAGGAACTAATACTTCAGGAACTGTAATAGTACCATCTTCATTTTGGTAGTTTTCAACAACTGCTGCAAATAATCTATCTAATGCAACTCCACTACCATTTAATGTATGAACTAATTCATTTTTATTAGTTTCTGAATTTTTAAATCTTATTTTAGATCTTCTTGCTTGGAAATCTAAACAGTTAGAACACGAAGATATTTCTTTATAAGATTTATAAGAAGGCATTCACACTTCTATATCATATGTTTTAGCACTACTAAATCCCATATCACCTGTACATAATACAATTCTTCTATATGGAAGTTTTAATGCTTCTAAGATTGATTCAGCTTGCAATGTCATTTCTTCTAGTGCATTAAATGAATCTTTAGGATTTACCAAATTAACAAGTTCAGTTTTATAGAATTGGTGTTGTCTAATAATTCCTTTAGTATCTCTGCCAGCACTTCCTGCTTCACTTCTAAAATTTAAAAGACTAGCTGTTAATTTAAGTGGCAAGATTTTTTCATCAATTATTTCATTTCTGTAAAGATTTGTTAATTGCACTTCAAGTGTTGGTGATAAGAAATAATTAGTATCTGTTAATTTAAATAAATCTTCTTCAAATTTAGGTAAGTTACCAGTTCCAGTTAATGATTCTCTATTAACTATTACAGGCATCCCATATTCAATGTACCCTTTTTGTTCATGCATAGATAAAGTTAAATGTTGTAAAGCTCTTATTAGTTTGTTTCCTAAACCTTTATAAATAACAAATCTACTACCTGTTATTTTTGTTGCTCTTTCAAATTCTCCAATATCTAAATTAGTCATTAATGTTCAGTGAGGTTTATCTTCAAAATTAAACTTTGTAGGTTCTCCTCATTTTTTAACTTCAACATTATCGTTCTCATCTTTACCAACTGGTACAGAGTTATCTGGAATATTTGGGATATTTAATAATTCGTTTTCTAATTCAGTGTTAATAGTGTTCAATTTAGAATTTATTTGTTCAATTTTAGTTTTTATTGAAGACATTTGGTTTTTAGTTTCTTCAATAGCACTTGTATTGTTTTCTTTTATATATGCTGCAATTTTTGCAGATTTTTCATTTCTTTCTTGATTAAGCTTTTCTATTTCTAAATTAATTTCTTTAAATTCTAAAGCTAAATTTTTGATTTTTTGTAAATCAATTTTGCTATTTCTTTTCTTTAAAGCTTCATCTAAAATTTCAATATTATTTCTAATGATATTAATATTAATCATAACTATTCCTTGGTATTTAACGAATTATTAATTTGTTTTATGTAAACACACATTGATGCTACAGAAGTTATTGTAGCAACTATTACAAATAAATTTTGTATTAAGTAATATTCCACAACAGTTGATTGAAATGAATTTGGATCTTTTCAATTAAAAATAAAAAATATTACTATGATTGCTAGCATTTGAAAAATTGTTTTTAACTTCCCATAGATATTTGCAGGTGTTACTATTCCTTTTTTTGTAGCACTTTGTCTATATGCATCAACTATTACATCTCTTGCTACCATAATAATTACAAAATAAAATGGGATTAAATTTAAAACCGCAAAAGAAATAAATAAAGATGATGTAAGTAATTTATCAGCAACTGGATCTCATATTTTTCCAAAATCAGAGATTCAATTATTTTTTCTTGCTAGATATCCATCTAAAAAATCAGTAATACAAGCTATTACAAAAAGTAAACCACTTACAAAAAAAGTTATTGAAACACTAGAAGTTAATTTTAAAAATTCAAATTGATAAAGTATTGGACTTTGTATGAATAGTAAAGCAACAATAATTGGTACTAATACTATTCTAAAAATTGTTAAATAATTGGGTATTTTAGCCCATTTATTTTCTTGTAAATTCATATTTTAAAAATCTAAACTACCATATGATCTTGGGAACGGAATAACATCTTTAACATTTTCAGCATTTGTTATATACATTAAAAATCTTTCAAATCCTAATCCAAATCCAGCTGAGTTGTAGTAACCATATTTTCTTAAATTAATGTATCATTCAATATCTTTTGTAGACATATTTAGTTTGTTACATTTTTTCATTAATTTATTGAAGTCATCTTCTCTTTGACTTCCACCAACTATTTCACCAATTCCAGGCATTAATAAGTCACATGCTGCAACTGTAGTACCATCATTGTTTAATTTCATGTAGAATGATTTAATTTCTGCTGGATAGTCATAAATAAATACAGGTTTATTGAAAACTGTTTCACACAAGTATTTTTCATGTTCACTATTTAAATCCATCCCAAAGAAGATATCTTTGTTTTCAAATGTAACTTTGTTTTCACCTTGGTCTCTTCTTAAAATGCTAATCGCTTTTTTATAGCTTATTCTTTCAAATGGTTCTTCAATTGCATTAATTATCTTGTTTGATAGTGTATCATTTGAAAGTTTGTTTAAGAAACTCATTTCATCTTTACAATTTTTCATCACAAATCTTAATAAGTATTTAACAAATTCTTCAATTAAAAACATTAGTTTTTCTAAATTACAAAAAGCTATTTCAGGTTCTACCATTCAAAATTCTGATATGTGTCTATTAGTATTAGACTTTTCAGCTCTAAATGTAGGACCAAATGTATAAACTCTTTTATAACCTTGAGCATATGCTTCAGCATGTAATTGACCAGAAACTGTTAATGAAGCTTGTTTTCCAAAAAAGTCTTTAGTTGTTTTTGAATCAACTATGAAGTTTTCTCCAGCACCTTCAGCATCATTTGAAGTTATGATTGGTGAACTTAATCATACAAAGTTGTTTTGGTGAAAGAAGTTATGAATTGCAAAAGAAACTTCACTTCTTAATCTCATAATTGCACCATATTTATTAGTTCTATGTCTTAAATGACTCATAGATCTTAAAAATTCTGGAGAGTGTTCTTTCTTTTGTAGTGGATAATTTTCATCAGCTTGTTTTAATAATTTAAAATCCATTATTTTAACTTCAAAACTTTGTCCATCTTGTTTTGATTCAACAACTTTTCCTTCAACATAAATTGCTGAACCTGTTCTTATAGTTTTAGCTAATTCAAAATTGTTAGTTTCATTTAACTTATAGACTAATTGAATTGAATTAACACTACTTCCATCTGTAAATGATATAAAACCAATTGAACCATTGTCACGGTTTGATCTAACTCATCCCATTAATGCTACTTCATCATATTGAGAGTAGTTTTTAAATATATCCTTTATTGCTACTGTTTCCATTTTTTATCCTTTAAACTAAAATTAAAATTTACATTTCAATATTTATATATTTAATAAAATATCTTAAAAAACTATAATTTATTATATAATTAGTTTTGTTATATTTTTTATCAATTTAAAAGTTTTAATAAATGAGGTGGAAAAATGGCAAAAGTTGATCAAATAACAAAAAAGAGAGCAATGAGTGGAAATACTCGTTCACACGCTTTAAATCACAGTAGAAGAAAATGACAATTAAATCTTCAAAAAGTGAATATTTATGATGAAAATAACAACATCAAAGAAGTTAAAGTTACTGCTAGAACTTTAAAAACACTTAAAAAACACAACAAAGTTGTAAGACTTGATTACACACAACCTGCTAAGGTTTATGGAAATCAAAAATAATTATTAAAAAACTTATAAATTAATAAAAAATAATGCATTAAAAAAGACGCAGCAATGTGTCTTTTTTTATTTATTAAATTTATTTTGATTTTCTCTGCTTTGAACAACAACAACCAACACTCTTAATAATGGGTTTAATACGAATGTAATGAAATCAGTAACATAAACTAATGGATCTTCATCTATTACAATTCTTTTTATTTCATCATCGTAATAATTACTTTCCATATGTTCTTCATCATGTTTATTTTTATTTTGAACACTTCTTCATGAATGTAAATTATTTTTTATTTCATAAATACTTTCAATTCAAAGTTCTTCTTGATCTGAAAATAATTTAGAATACTCTTTTACAACTTCATCTAAATAATTAATGGCATTATAAAAATTTAATTTTTTTACAGGAAATAATTGTTTTATGAAAAATTTCATAAATTTTTCGATGTTACTTACAAAACTATTGTAATGCATTCTAAGTCATAATCTGTTTTCTTTTTTTACATCATAAGATTCTTTTTTGCAATTTCTATAAAACTCAAATGCTTGTTTTACATAAATGTCTAAAAGATTCAAATATCAAGGTTTATTTTCAATATTTATTTGCTTTTCTTTAAGTTCAGACGAAATAAATTCTAACTTTTTGATTTCAAGACAAAGTCTTTTAATAAATTCTTCATTTTCATCTAACATTTTTTTATTTTTCATATCATAATTTTAAGTCACTAATTTTTATTAATTCAAAAAAAGAAAAAGAAGAAAAGCGAAAACTTTTCTTCTTTTTTTAGTTATTAAAATCCATATTGAATTTAATTACAAATGGTTCTACAGTACATTTGTATTTATCCATTGGTAATGGACCACAAGAGTTTGAACCTAAACCATTTTGTTTGTAATCAATGTTTAAATGAATAAAGTCATCTTTTTTCAATTCATTTCTATGTTTAGCATTAGTTAAATGCATATCGTCATAGTAAGTTACAGAGAAATCAAATCTGTTTGCTTTATTTAACGAATCAATTCTAAAGCTTGAATTATTATCATTTAATTTCACTCATAATGATTTGTATTTATTACCATTTTCTTGTGGATGAACATAGTTTGTAAATGCTTCATCAACAGTTTGAGTGTAAAGATTATATGGATTAGCTTGACATGAATCTGAATAACTTTCTCCAGGTCCTTTTCCAAAGTATTGAATCTTATCAAAGTCTTTATTAACTTTCATTTTAATTCCAATTCTTGGAAGCATTTTAGGGAAAATATCATTTGGATCAATTTTAATTGATGACCCAGAACCTGCTTTTTTAGTCATTTCTTCAGAAACTTCTAATAAACCATCTGGTTTTCCAGAAACTTCAAATTCAATAATGTCATTGAAGTGGATTTTATATTTATAGTTAGAAAGGAAGTATCATGCTTGGTTTACAGCACCATTAATAGTTGTTACATGAATTTCAACACCACTATCAGTTTTTTGAAGATCTCATTTTAATACACTTTCAGAGAATAAATGAACAAAGAATTTTTTCATTCATATTTGTCTATATTGATCATTATCATTATCAGTTAAACCTCTTCAGAAGTTTAATTGCGGACCTGATTCAATAATCTTCTTACCATCTTTTCAGATTTCTTTAATATTACAATTTACTTTATCAAAAATAATATTTAGTGATTTAGTTTTGAATGTAATGTCAAATTCTGTTTCAGTCATACCAATATTTGAATCATCAGAAACAATTTTGATTTCTTCTTCAATTGGATCTAATTCTAAGTTCTTACTTGATACAACATCACCTTTTTTAGCATATAGTGTATCTTCTTTGTAAGTTAGTATTACTGATAAGAAATAGTATGTATTTTTTTCTTTATTAATGTTTGGAACACTAAATTCTTTTGTTTGTCTTGGATTAATGTTTGATAAATCAATTGCTTCATCATAAACCACTTTACCATGAGAATCTACAATATTTAATCTTGCATTGTAAATATCTAGATTTACAAAGTCATGTCTATTTGTAACTTTAAATTTAGTTTTATCATCTGAAAATTCTATAAAGATTGGGGCAATAACTTCTTTGTATTCAATCAATCCTGGAGAAATAGTACCATCTGGCATTAATAGACCATCAATACAGAATGTACCATTTGTTGGGTCATCACCAAAGTCTCCACCATATTTGTAGAATACATTACCTTTTTCATCTTTAGCTTGAATACCATGATCATATCATTCTCATACAAATCCGCCAGCAAATGCAGGGTCTGAATAAAAGATTTCAAAATAATCATGTAATGAACCTGGACCACAACCCATAGCATGTGCAAATTCACATTCTATGTGAGGTAATTCTCTTCATTTAGGGTATTCTCTATCACCTTTAACAAAACCAGTTAAAACACCTTCTAAATCTCTTCTCTTTTCATCGAATTTTCCAATTTCAAGTCTTGTATACATGTTTGAATGAACATCAACAACTTCACAATCAAAATCCCCTTCATAGTGGATAAATCTTGTGTTATCAATTTTTCTTATTTCATTAGTCATATCAACAAAGTTTTTCCCAAAACCAGTTTCATTACCTAATGATCACATAATAATTGATGTGTGGTTTTTATCTCTTTCAACCATTCTAGTACCTCTTTCGATATATGAAAGGTTGAATTTAGGATCATTACTTGTTCATGCTCAATCACCAGTTAATTCAAATCCATGTGCTTCAATATCAGCTTCATCAATTACATATAAACCTAATAAATCACATAGATAGTAGAATTCTACAACTTGTGGATAGTGAGATGTTCTAACAGCATTTATATTATGCTTTTTCATAGTTTTTAAATCTCTTAGAATTTGAGAGTAAGGTACATGTTTACCAGTTTGTGGATTATGTGAATGGAAGTTTACACCTTTAAACATTACAGGTTTTCCATTCATCAACAATACTCTTTTATCTTTAGAGATTTCTCTAAACCCGAATTTGTGAGAAACAAATCAAGATTTTTGTTCATCAGAAAACACAACTGTATATAGGTATGGTGTTTCTGCTGTTCATTCATGAACATTTTCAAACTTATAAGTTAGTGTTTCTTCTTTATTGAAATTATCTATTTTTTTACTGAATATTACATTGTTGTTAGCATCATATATATCAACATTTAAATTAATGTTTGTATTTTCTTTTGCTTTAACATTTAAAGACATTTCATAAGTTTTATCACCTGTTCTTTTAGTTGTTAAAAAGAAATCATTAATAAAGTTTTTTCTTTCTTTTAATATTTCAATATTTCTATATAAACCAGAGAATCATCATTGGTCTTGATCTTCAAGATAAGAACCATCTGATCATTGGTAACAGATAATAAATAATTTATTAATTCCTTCAATCAAGTATTTATCTAAATTAAATTCAGAAGTATATCTTGAACCTTTTGTCATCCCAACTTCTTTATTGTTTAAAAAGATTCTTACACATGAGTCGGCATTGTGCAATCTTAAAATGTAGTTGTAAGCATCTTGAATGCTATCTACTTTAAATTCTTTGTAATAAACACCAGTTGGGTTATTAGTTATAACCTTAGGTGGCATAATTGGGAAAGTTCATCATACATCAGAATAGTGCATCTTCCCAAAGTTAGCCATTTGTCATGGAAGTGGTACAGCTATTTTACTAAATTCATTTAAATTTATGTGTTCTAAATTTTTAGGAATTCTTTTTGGGGCATCAAATAATTTAAATCTTCATTCACCATTTAAATCAAATATTTTTCCACGGTACTCAATATCGAATTTTAATGCTTCATCTAATGTAGAAAATTCTCTGAAATAAGCACGAGCTTTATTTCTATTTTCTGATTGAATAAATGGATTTTCATAAATCTCATAATCATATTTTTCCATATGTTTATAGTGTTTCATATAATCTCCTTTTTTCTTCTTATCTAACTTCTTTAATTAATGCTATGAACATCGATGCTGTTCATGAAAAATTTGTAGTTGATAGTCCTTGTTTTGTTAAGGGATGGTAGTTTTCTCTTAATGGTTCATAAGCATGTTCTTTTGAATTTAAAATGTTTATAATTTTATGTTTAATTTTCAAGGCCAATTTTTCGTCATAGTTATAAATTCCAAGCAATGCAAAATATAAGAATGATATTCACACAGGCCCTCTTCAATAGTCTGTAGGATCAAACCTATCATTATCCACAGACACCGTTGGAAAAGGAAACTCAGTTAAGAAATTGTTTGGACCTAATGAATTAATCATTTTTTTAGCTATTTCAAGTGAAGCAATCTTTGCATAGAAAGGTAAAAATTGCTCAATAGATAAACCATATTCTACTAATGGTGTTTTCTTATCAAATTTAATATCATGGTAAAAACCATCTTTATCTGAATACATAAATTTGTTAATGTTATCTTTTAACTCTTCAGCTAGATCATTTTTGATCTTATGATTTTTCATTTTTAATATTTTTTCAATTTGGACTAATGACATCAATTCAGTATAGTAAAAAGAGTTTAAACAAACTGAATTTTGATCTCCAACATATCCTATAACTTCTTCATCTTTATAGTTTGGATAAATTTCCATTCTATCTCAATCAAATCTTGGAGCATTATCCATTCCAGATTCTCAAGAAATAGCTTCTATAATAGTTCTTTTTGATTTAAAAACATTTTTTGCATCAACAGTAGCACCATATGAAAGGAATAACTCGGGTGACTGTGATCTTCTATTGTTTAATCATCATTCTTGAAACTTAATAAGTTTTGGATATATTTTTTTCAATCATTCTATATCTTTAGTTTTTCTATAAACTTTTAAAACTGATCAAGATGCTAATGGAGGTTTTGTATTTCTTTCGTTTCAGTTTCCACCAACTCCACCTCTATCTGCTGCATGATTATAGAAGATACAGTCAGGAATCATTCCAAAATCTTTTGGTCTTAGTTTGTCATCTTTTTTAATTTGATGGTCAAACATTGAATCAATTGCTTCTTTTGCTAAGAAAGGAAAGAATTCAGCAACACCATAAGATATTTTAAAAACATCTCAAGCATAAGCTCCAATAAAGTCAGCATAAGCTATAGAAGGTATAACTGTATGTGATTTTATTTTCCCATTTGGAGCTAATCAGTTTCCAATTAATGTGTAAATTGATTTAATAACAACATTTTTTTCACCATCAGACAAATTCTTACAGCAATTAAAATATTTTCTTCATCTTTTATTACATTCATCAATTGTATTTTTTATGTGTACTTCACCAAAATTGATTTTCTCTTTTTTCTTATTGAAGTAAAAAGAGTGATATCAGTTTGTTTTTAGTATCAAGTCTTTTGAACCTTCTTTAACAACAAAACCTTTAAATTTATATAAAACATTTTTTGCATTTTCTTTGTTTTCTTCAGAAATCAAAGTAATGTCATCGTTGTGATAAATTTCAAATGTTTCTTTTTCTTCTTTGTTTATTAAAGGATCAAAATTAATTTTTATTGAATCATTGTTTATTTTGTAATCTTTTAAATATTTGATTCAATCATCTTTATTTTCAATACCATTAGTTGATTTATGTTTTACACTTTCATATATTGAAATTTCATTTAATAATTCTATTTTTAAGTATTTTTTAGAACTTACTTTTAATTCGATATCAAATAAAACATCTTCTTGATTTGCAAATAGCATTTTTTTAGTTATTGCTATTTGATAATCACTAGTTTTAATTTTTGATTTTATATATAAAATCCCATTCTTTTCTTCGATTTTATAATCTGAAAAGTCTTTAATTATTTCATTATTAACTTTTATTTTTATATTTGAAAGAGAATGTCCAATATTTACAGGAACTTCTTGTGAGATAACCATAGGTCCTGTAAATTTAAGTGATTTATCTTCAGGAAAGTAATATCCAAATCAAGCACCATTGTCTGAAAATGGATTAGATTTATTTGTTAATTTGTAGTTGAAATCGTTGTCAAATGGAGTAGTTTGAAAATTTATTTCAGCTTCAGCATTTGATAATCTTAAAATTCCGCTTTGAGATTTATAATATTTTTTCATTATATATTACTTAGCAGCAGCCATAAGTTTTTTGGCATCTTTAGTATAGAAGTAGAATGATTCAATTTGTGAATTTTCCACATGGATTAATTCCATCTTGTCTAATTGAATTCAGTTTCCATTATCAATTATCTTGATTGAATTATCGTGTGATTTGTGAATTAATTTAACATTCTTAAGACTAAATTCTTTTCCAACTAATGATCCAGAGTGATCGTTAACAATTACAAATTTGTTATCTGAAATACCAATTTTTGAAGACATTGTTTTCTTAACAAAAATTCCATAATCATATGAAACTGGAGATTCATATTTGATTTTTTCATTCATTCCTTCAAAGTATTCAGTTAATGAAGTTTCATCGAAGTCTATATCTTTTTTAGATAATACTTTTAAATCAACTTTCATCATTTCTTTATATGGTTGACTTAAGCTAATAGAATAGAATTTTTCAATCAATTTGTTTTGTTTTTCAACAAAATTAATTTTAGCTTGTTTTTTACCTTCAGATGTACCTGCACTATTTTTTTCATTAATGTATGCTTGTTTAAGTTCAGACATTTCACGTTTAACATCATTTCTAAGGTTTTTAATTTCATTTTTTTGAGAAGCATCAGCTTTATTTTTTTGTTCTAGTTCTTTCAACATATTGATGTAAGATGAAACATTTTCGTTGTATTCTCTATTTCAATTGCTTGATTCACTAGCAGCTTTTTCAATAATTAAGTTCTTAAACCCAACTTTGTGGTTTTTCAATAATGTTTTAAGTTCTTTTTTAACAGATGATATTTCTTTTTTTAAGTTTCTTCTTTCATTTTTTAATGATCTAACTTGGTCACTATTCAATGTTTCATTAATAGCAGTTTGAATTTGATCATCTTTTTCATACAACTTAGTAATTTTTTCTTTACATTTGAATAATATTTCATTTTTTTCATTTTCAAATTTTTGGTAATCTTCATTAAAAATGAATTTGTATTTTAAAAATCCTTTGTTGTATTTGTTGATAACTGAAGTTTCAGAAATATTTTTAACTCTTGCAATTTTTGCATCTCTAATTTGGTATTCAAATTTAAAGTAGTATCAAAGATATGCTGGAACTAAAATTAAGAATATCATCACAACTTTTAATATAGAACCTAAATATCATCCTTCAGGTCATTCATTATATGGAAGGTTAAGTGGCGCAGTATCAAAGAAAGTTAGTAATAGAATTATTATAGTAATAATAGATAGCATTATACCTATTCCTACACCTAATGCTCTGTTACCCATTTTAAATGATCTTTCCTCAAATTCTTTTTTAAGTCTTAAGTTTACATAAGACACAAAGATAATTAATCATGGCAACATACCAATTCATCCAGCAGCACCTTTAATTAATTGTAATGATTCTGCTAAATCACCTTTTGATAACATAAGAAACAACATTAATGGAGTAACTATTAAGAATTGTACTCATGTACCAAAAGAACAAACACCATATCTATTTTCTTTTGAAAGTCTTTGTCCAAAAATACCAGGTGATATTTCAGAGAACATAACTTTAACTGGTGCAGAAGTTCAAACAATAATTCCACCTAATGATGAAATGAAAAAGATTGAACCAATTAAGATAAATGTAAATTTATTTATAACTTCATTGCTAACACCCATTGGATGTAAGATGAAGTAGAACAAGTTTGCAAATGAATCAGCTCATCCAGATGCTAAACCACCAACTGGTGGAAATACAGATGCTAACAATGTACCTGCAACATATGCAAATCCAATTACAGTAACTGATATTAACATTGCTCTAACAAATGTTTTTTTACCACCTTTTACGTCATTAACATAAACACCTAATGTTTGACCACCATCAGCTGCCATTAATACTCAGATAAATGTAGAAATTCATCCGAAACCTAATCCACCAGATAAACCTCATTTATTTAATTGTTCACTTGGAATAAGACCAGGCGCTTCAGTAACTGGTCCACCATTTGCAGAAGGTTTTAATAAACTTGGATCAATAGCTCCTACAATTCAACCTATAATTGCAAAAACAAAGAAAAATCCAGTAATACCTAACATCAAGGCCCCACCCAATGATGTTAATTTAGATAATTTTTTAGTATTTAGTGTTGAAACCAAAGTAATTATAAAAAAGAATCCTGCTGCTGCTCACGGGATAATTTGGTTATACAATGGATCACTTGTGTAGTCATTCCCTGTAACAGCAAAAGAAAGGTAATTAATTCTTGACGGCACTGCCGAGAAGAAGTATGTTAAATTCGCAAATCAAAACATGAATGAAGTTAGAAATGCTGTTTTTCTACCAACAGATGTATGAATTCACGAAGTTAGACCAGATTTTGTTCCTTTAGCTAAGGAAGCAAATTCTGCAATTATGAAAACAAATGGGAACAAAAAAATTACAACTGCAATAGCAAAAGCTACAGTCGCACTTAAACCTAGTCCCACATAGTTGTCAATAACATTTTGAAAATTGAAAATAGCTAAAAGTGCAATAGATACCATTGCAAAAAGTGATATCTTCTTGTCTACACTTGAGCTCTTTTT
>JARHZT010000058.1 GCA_029258015.1 Malacoplasma sp.
TGGTATTAATGATGAAGTATTTATATTTGTGTTTGTTAATAAATTTCTATTAATAAAAAATGTTAATGAAAGAATTATAAAAGATATTAATCCACTAGTAGGAAATGTATATCTATAGTTTTTCTTAAATATTGAATATGCTATGTTTGCACCAACCAATCCTAAGAACACTAAATTACCTGATATCAAAAATGCTACACCAGTTAAAATACCAGCAATAATTAATCCTTGAAAATAAATATGTCTTACATTTATCCCTAACTGACTTGCTATATAAACATTAACACTAATAATTTGGAATTTTTTTAAAATACTATACATTCAAATTAATGAAATAACAATAACAATAATTCCAATTAATAAATACATTTCTCTAACTTGTTCAACTTTACCATTTAAATATCCTGATAATATTTGTTGTTTTGAACTTTTAAATAGCCCGCTGATTCCAGAAGAAAAAGCTGTAAAAACAAAGTTTATTAAAATTCCGGCCAATATAAATTTTCTTCCTAATCTAAATTTATCTTTTCTACTCAAGAAATAAATAAACATACATCCAAGAGCAGAGAATGTCATAAAAACAAAAGGTAAACTAAAATTAAATATATTTATAGAAGTTTCACTACTATTGTTTAATAAACCAACCATGAAAACTAAAACTAATAAATTAATACTACCTATGCCCAATATAGATGTGTCTGCCATTTTGTTACCTGAAATTGATTGAACAATAAATGATGAACATCCTAAACATATAGAAGTAATTAAAATACCAACTATTGTGTTTTTATTAATAAATCATATTATGTTATCGAATCCTAAATCACTAATAAACATGACTAATAGTGTAGATATTCCACAAACAACTAGAATAACACAAAGGATTAACATATATTTAAATTCTCTTTTTCTATTAAATGCTTTTTGATTAAATTTATAAGATGCTATAGTATCATTCATTATTTTTTACCACTCATTATCAAGTATATAAATATAGGTGCTGATATAACTGATGCATAAAAATTTAATCCTAAACTATAAAGCATATTCATGTATAAACCAAGCATCATTAATGTTCCACAAACAATAGAAGATACTGGAATAACATAATAGTAGTTTTTAGAGTGAAGCATCATTCTCACTAAATGTGGAATAACAATACCTATAATAACTGTTGATCCAACAAGATTAACGGTTGCTACAGTAAGAATTACAGAACATATACCAACAATTCAATATAACATTCTTAAATTTATTCCTAAATTCACAGCTAAATTAACATCATTTTCTACAATATTTATCTTCTTACAATTAAACATAATAATAGAAAATGCAAATACAATTAATGGTGCACTATATAGAAATTTTTCTCATCTAAAATTTCCATTAAAATATGTAATGTTTGTAGATCCTAATCATAAATTAACTGTTGCATTTATAACAGTAAATTTAGATGCTAATATTGCATTTAAACTAGATATTAAAGAACCAAATATAAGGCCAACTAAAATCATTTTGTAATTGGAATTAGAGCTTTTAAAATTATTTCCAAAGTAATTAATTAATAATGCTGGTAACGAAAAAACAAATGCAAGTAAATAAACTAAGTAAGTTTCTCTTTTTAATCCAAAAATTTGTGATACAAAAATTCCTAGTGTTGCGACTGGTAAAAAACCTAATGTTGTAGGTCCAGCTAAACTATTTCTAGTTATTCCTTGCATAGCAGAACCAGCAGTTGCTAATCCTACACCACTAATAAATCCAACACAAAGAGGTAGCAAATTTTTTGATATTATTTTTTCTGGATTATTAAATATATTTTCATTTGGATCCAAAATATTAAATGAAAGCATTAATCCAAACGATGTAATAGTAATCAAAAAAATTATTGCAATAACAATAATTTTATATTTAGTTGTTTTTCTATATTCAACAATATTATTTACAAATTTTTTATTTTTTAAATAGTATTTAAAATTGTTCATACGAATTTATTTTAATATTGGTGTTTTGGAAATTGTGAAAAATCTGTTTCTTTTTCAATTCATCTTACTTGTGTTTTATCTGGCACATTTATTTTATTTGTTGATACTTGAGTAGATAAAGTTGTTGGATTAAAATTTGTATCACCTTTCATAAAGTGAGGAATTATTGTTGTTTTCATTTGTTCCAATAAATGAATATATCCCATAGTACCTCAAATTGCACTATATATGTCATGATATTTTGCATCATATATGTTATTTTTAACATTTTGTTGTTTCTCTTTTTTTAAAAGAGTTTTAAATGCTTCATAATCTAATTCAACATCAAGCTTTTCAGATTGCAAACTACTAACATATATTAAATAGTCAAATTTACCTTTAAATTGTTCTGTAACTTCAGAAGAAGAACCATTTTTACCAGCTGAAATAAATGTTTCATTATATTTAGTAGGGTTTTTAAATGTATCTGGATTTTTAGGTTGTGGAAAACTAAATCCTAAACCTCTATCTTCTATTCCTGAATAAAATAATGGTATTGCATTCGGTGTTAAAAGACTATAAGATGATGCGTTGCCTACACCTCTTCCACCCATTATTATTCCTAAGTTAATTGTTGCAGTTTGAGGAGCAGTTGTTTCTTTATAATCTAATGAAGAGTATTTAGTTGCACCAGATGTTGTTTTTAACATTTTAAATTTCTTAAATTCTTCACTTTTATTTCATTCTTTAATATTTTCTGATAATTTATTATTTATTTCAGTAGCTCTTTGAGAAAAGATACCACCAGTTTTGTAAATATTATCTATATCTTTAGCTGCCATTGATAAAGCTTTTTGTGGACTAACTCCGTAATCATTTGTAGCAAATCTATGGTCTTCACCATTTGTTTTTTTCAATCCATTATATATATCAAGCATATGTTGATCCATTGCATCACCATTAGATTCATGTCATCTAGCTTGTTCTGTATCACCCATTGAAGTATAAGCCATATGTTCTACAATATCTTTGTATTGATGAGAATCCACTTTTTCTCATTCATTAACTAAAAGAGTGTATGGATTTAATCTTGATAAAGTTTTTAAATCAGTATCTTCACCATCATAAATTCTAATATCATGTATCATAGTAGAATTTGGCGTAGCGCCTGCTTGATCAGGAGAAATTTCTGCTCTATTTAGCGATTGATTTAAATAAGTTGCATAATCAAGATTTTTATCATTTAATGATGCAAAGTTCGAAAGATAATGTTGTGGGGCAATACCTAGCATCAATAACGCATCTAATGCATTATCATAATTAGCCAATAAATTTACGTGCTTCAAAGAAGCAGAACATGATGTCGCTATAACTGGTGATAAAGCAATTGCACCAACAGAGAATATTCCTAAAATTTTCTTTTTCATATTATCCTTTTTTATAAAAATTATAAATAACTACTTATTACTATAACAAATAATTTAGAATTTTTATAAATAAAATCAAATTATTTATAAATTTTATAAACAAGAAGTGGACAAAGTAAAAAAAGAGCTTAAATAGCTCTTTTTTCCATAATGTAATGATTTAACTTAACTGTACCATATCCAATAAGAGAAATTAAAAATACAGATCCAATAACACCTAATACTACTTGAAGAATTTCATTTGTAGAAATATCAGCAGTTGGTTGGAATCCTAAGAATCTAAATTCTTTATTTCATTTATTTTCAATAGTATAACCATTATTACCTTTGAATTTCAATGCATCATTTACATCACCACTAACATTTTTTATAAACCCTTCAAAACCTGGTCTAAATTTAATAACATTAGGAATTTTTCAATTAAATTCAGCATCTAATGAAATGTAACCTTCATTTTGATTATCAACTCTACTTTTTGGTACTACTGATTTTGATAAATTTATTTCACTTTCAAATTTTATATTATCCAATAAAACTTGATCGCTTACATTTCTTACACTATTTACATATAATGTACCCGGAAGTGTTGGATTACTTGATGCACTATTGTTTGAAAGTGCTGTACCAAATCCTGAAAACAATACATAAAATGTTGAAACTCCATTACTAGCATTTTTACTTGTTAAAGAAATTTGTAGTGCCAAAATCCCTTGTTCATTTAAATAATTTTGAGTTATATTTTCTTCATCATCCACTATTTTTTCAAAGGCCGGTAATTGCGATGATTCAGTTAATTCACTTTTTGAATATTTAATGAAATTGCCATTTATATCTTTTGAGTTAATATAATTATTAATATATGTATTTCTAGAACTTAGATTCATAACCATAGGTTTATTTTTTATTTCAGAAGTAGTTACACCATGTCATTTAGATTCATCTATTTTTAAAATATTAAAAATACTAGTAATTGAATTTCAAACTTCTAAATCTGTATTTATATCTGATGGGTTTTGTCTATAAGTACTTGCTATCTTTTCAGCATTTTTCTTATTTTCAGCAAAATTTGGAACTTTTAATGATAATCCTGTATCTTCTCCGACAGGGATTAAGTTATAACCATCATTTAATATATCATCATCTACTATATTATCAGGTTGCCCCCCTTGATTATTATCTGGAATACTTTCTTCTGGAGTTTGAGTGTTGTCTCCCGGATTAACTTGTTCATTAGAAAATAATATTTGACCTGTTTTTTGTGCTTGTTCCATTCTTACAATAGCATTATTTGAAACACTAAAACCAATAGCAGGAACTATTGATAATGTACCAAATAATCCTAATGCTAAGCACTTTAATATCTTTCTTTTCTCTCTCTTCATAATTACCAAACCCTTAAATTTACTACTATGATTATAATTTTTTAAAATATATAATTCAACACTTACACTAATGATTAAAAATAAAAAAAGCAAAAAGACTATCTTTTTTACTTAACGTTTTTCTATTTTTACAACACCTAAATGTTTATAGTTTCTATATTTGTTTCTACTATCTAATCCAAAACCAGCCACTCATTCATTAGGAATATCTAAACCTACTCAATCAGCTTTTCCTTGTTCTGAATTTTTTGTTACTTTTCTAAATAATACACAAGTTTTTACATCACTTGCTTCATATTCTTTTTTTAATTTTTCTTTCATTAGTTCTAATGTTAACCCTGTATCTAATAAATCTTCTAAAACTAAAACTCTTTTATTTTTAATATCACTCTTTTCAAAATTAGCTTCAAATGATAAATTTTCTTTTTTAGCATATGTTTTAGTTCCATAAAGTGATAGCTTAACTGTTTTAAAAATTGCTTCAAAATTTAATAGCGGTAATAAATGTCCACAAAAAACAAATGATCCATCCAATACACCAATTACATATATTTCTTCATTCTCTATACTTTTGTAGTGAGAATTAATCTCTTCTGCTAATTTCCCTATTCTTTCTACAATTTCATCATATGTATAAATAATTTTTGAAAAACACCCCTTATATTGCATTTTATTTAAATACCTTTCTATAAATATCATCTACATATTTAATATGTCTTTTATAATCAAAAATATTTTCAAGTTCTTTTTGATCAATGTGATTTAATAATTCACTATTTTTAATTTCTTCTAAAAAGTTCTTATTATTTTCATAACAATCTAATGCTATTTTTTGTATATTATCATAAACAAACTCTCTAGATAATTTTTTATTTTCTAATACAAACAATAAAACAGATTGAGAAAAAATTAATCCATTAGTTTTTTTCAAGTTATCTTGAATGGCTTTTTTATTAACTATAAGTTTTTTAATGATTTTATTTAATGTTCTTATAACATATACAACTAATGTTAAACAATCTAAAAAGATTATTCTTTCATTTGATGAATGTGAGATGTCTCTTTCATGTCATAGTGCATTATTTTCAAAAGGAACTTGACAATAGCCTTTTATCATTCTGCATAATCCACTTATTTTTTCTAATTCAACAGGATTTTTTTTATGAGGCATTGCTGAACTTCCTTTTTGTCCTTCACTAAAGTTTTCAGAAACCTCATTAACTTCTGTCCTAGATAAATGTCTTAATTCAAAACTAATTTTTTCAATAGTCGTTGTCATAGTTTCAATTACAGCAAAATAAAATGCGTGATTATCTCTTTGTAAAACCTGAGTTGATGTATTTGATGAACCAATATTAAGTTTATTACAAACATAATCTTGTAATTCTAACCCTGTGTTTGCAAATGTACCAGTTGCTCCACTAATCTTACCTACTTCAATATCATTTCTCGCTAATTCAAATCTTTTAAAGTTTCTATTTAATTCATCACACCAGATAGCAAACTTTAATCCAAAACTAACAGGTTCTGCATGTATCCCATGTGTTCTACCAATTTGAATTAAATCCTTATACTCATAAGCTTTTTCTTTTAGTGATTCATACAACTCTTTTAATGATTTTAATATTATGTCATTAGATTCTTTAACCATGATTGCATTTGCAGTATCCACAATATCTGTAGAAGTTAATCCATAATGAATTCATTTTTTAGCATTTTCATTATCAATGTTTGAAGATATTACTCTTAAAAATGCTATTACATCATGTTTTGTTTCTTTTTCTAATTCATAGATTTTATCTAAATCAAATAACATATTATCCATTAAATATTTTGTTGTAGCATCATCTATCTTTTTATTTTCATTCAAAAAATTAATTACTTGTTTTTCTATTTCCAACCATATTTCAAACTTACGTTTATCATTTCATATATCTGCTATTTCTTTTATTGAATATCTATTTATCATGAACTAATCCTTGATTATTGTTTGTTTTCTGTCTGGACCAACAGATACATATTTCACTTTAGCATTTAAAAATGTTTCAATATAGTTTAAATATTTTTTTAAATTAACTGGTAACTCTTCATATCTTGTAATATCAGATACTTCAATACCTCAACCTTCTAATTCTTCAAATACAGGCTCACATAATTTTAATTCTTCGATGTTTGATGGCATGTAAGTTAGTAATTTATCATTCTTTTTATATCCCACACAAATCTTGATAGATTTTAAACATGATAATACATCAATTAATGTTATAGCTATTTGATTAATTCCAGATACATCAATAACATATTTTAATAAGAATAGATCTAATCATCCAATTCTTCTAGGTCTTTTTGTAACTGTTCCATATTCATGACCTTTTTCTCTAATTTGTGAAGCTAATTCTACATCTTCTATTTCACTTACAAAAGGACCTTCTCCAACTCTTGTAGAATATGCTTTTACAACTCCTAAAATATTTTGGAATTTATTAATAGATATACCAGTACCTGATGATAATAAACCTACTACATTAGATGAAGTTACATATGGATATGTACCATAATCAATATCTAACATAATACCTTGTGCACCTTCAAATAAAATTCTTTGGTTTTTACTATGTGCATGATTTAATAATGCAACAGTGTTTAAAACATATGGTTTTATTTGTTGTCCTAATTCATAATATTTTTTAGCAACTTCATTTACATCAAATGTTTTTTTATTATATTTTTCAAATAAAACATTTTTAATCTCTAAAGATAATTCTATTTTTTTAGTTAATCTTTCCAAATCAAATAGATCACAAACTCTTACACCAAATCTTGCAACTTTATCTGAATAACATGGACCTATTCCTTTATTTGTAGTTCCAACTTTTTCATGTTTTTTTATTTCTTCTAATAGTTTATCCATTTCAATATGGTAATCAAAAATAATATGACACTTATCTGAAACAAAAAGATTTTCAGTACTTACTTGATTTTCATTTAAATATTTTATTTCTTCTATTAATGTTTCTGGGTTTAAAACCACACCATTAGCTATAACCACTTTGTTTGTTTTATCAAAAATTCCAGATGGGATTAATCTTAGTTTGAATGTTTTATTTTCAAATTGAATTGTATGACCAGCATTATCTCCACCTTGGTATCTTACAATGTAGTCAAAATCTTTTGAAAGTAAATCTACAAACTTACCCTTACCTTCATCTCCAAATTGTGATCCTAATATCACTAATAAATTATTGTTCATGTAAATCCTTAAATAATGTTAACTATAAATATTTTACAAAGTTAAATTAAAAAAGATGAAAATAAAAAATATAGTGTTTCCACTATATCTTTTTTATAATAATTCTCTTTCTTTTAAAAACTTATCAACTAAATCATTAACTTGTTGTGCATTATCACATTCAATTGCTTTATTTGCTAATTCAATACAATCTTTGTGATTTAATGAACAAATAATTTTTTTAGCTTTAGGAATTGATGATGCTGTCATACTAAATGCATCCAATCCATGTCCACCTAATCCTAACAATAATGGGATAGATTTAATATCTCCAGCCATTTCACCACACATAGCTACAATCTTATTGTGTTTTTTAGCACCTTCAATTGTTAATTTAACTGCTCTTAAAAGTGAAGGATTGTTTGGTTGATATAAATATGATACTTTTTGTGACATTCTATCAACTGCAAATGTATATTGAACTAAATCATTTGTTCCAATTGAAAAGAAATCAGCATATTGTGCAAATTTATCTGCTAATAATGCAGTTGACGGAATTTCTACCATCATTCCAATTAATACATTATTGCTGTATTTAATATTTTCTTTATCTAATTCTTTTTTAATAGTTTCAATAAATTTTTTACCTTCTAAAAATTCATCAACAGTTGCTATCATCGGGAACATAATTCCTAATCTTCCATAAACTGAAGCTCTTAATAATGCTCTAATTTGAGTTCTAAATACTTCTTTATTATCTAAACAAAATCTAATAGCTCTATATCCTAAGAATGGATTCATTTCTTCATCAAATGTATAGTAGTTTAATTTCTTATCTCCACCAATATCTAATGTTCTAACAATTACTAAATGATTTTTTTGTTTTTCTAATACATGTTTGTATGCTTCAAATTGTTCATCTTCTGTAGGTCAATCAGAATTTTCCATATATAAAAATTCACTTCTAAATAACCCCACACCTTCAGCACCATAACTATCTAAGTTATTAGCATCTTCAGGTTTTCCAATATTAGCTTCAACATCTACGTTATGTCCATCTAATGTTTTAGCTTTAACATTAATGTATTTTTTAAGTTCTTCTTTTTCTTTTAAGAATGTATTTAGTTTACTTTCTCATTCTTTTATATCACTAGGTTCAAGTTCAACTTCACCACTTTTACCATTCAATGCAATTATTTGTCCATTCTTAACATTTTTAGTAATATCTTTTAATCCTAAAACTGCAGGAATTTCCATAGTTCTAGCCATAATAGCAGCATGACTTGTTCTACCACCAATATTTGTTAAAAACCCTTTAACATATTGCTTGTCCAATAATGCCGTTTCAGATGGTGTTAAATCATCTGCCACTATAATAACTTGTTCTTTAATAGAAATAATATCTGGCATTTGAACATTTAAAAAGTTTGCAAGCATTCTAGTTTTAATATCATTAATATCGCTTGCTCTTTGTTTGAAATATTCATCTTCCATATTTGCAAAAATATCATGTGTATCATTAAACACTTTATTAATTGCATAAGCTGCATTGAATTTTTCACTAGAAATTAAGTTTTCAATTTGGCTTATTATTTCAGGATCATTCACAATTTGAGCATGTGCTTCAAATACTTCAGCTTTTTCTGCTCCTAATTTTTTTGTAGCTATATCTTTAATTTCCATTATTTGTGCTGTTGTCTTTTCAAATAATGCTTTTATCTTTTTTATTTCAGCATCTTTATCCGTAATTTTATTTTCATTAATTTCAAATGTTGGTTTTTCTAATAAAAATACCTTAGCTATTCCTATACCTTCACTTGAACCAATTCCTTTAAATTTCTTTGACATATCAATCCTTTATTTTTTATTACTTTTCTAATCCCAATACTTCATGTACAAGAGATATTTTCTTACTAGCTATTTCATTCGCTTTTATTGAGTTGTTTTTTAATTTAATATCTATTTCATTGCCGTTTCAATATTCATTATATTTTTGTTGAACACTACTAATAAAATCAACTACAACATCAGCTACTTCTTTTTTAAAAACACCATAGTTCTTATTTTCAAAGTCCTTTTCTATTTCATTATAATTTTTTTTAGTGATTGCTGCATATATCACCATTAAATTACTAATGCCTGGTTGATTTTCTACATCATACTTAACAATGTTTAATGAATCTGTTTTAGCTTGCATAATTTTTTTTCTTATACTTTCTATATCTTCTAATAGAAAAATAGTACCTTTAGGGTTTGAACTAGATTTTGACATCTTAATAGTTGGATCAACTAAATCCATTATTTTTTCCCCAACTTTAACACTATACATTTCTGGTACTTTAAATAAATCTGTTCTATACTTTTTATTCATTCTTAAAGCTATATCTCTAGTTAATTCTATGTGTTGTTTTTGATCTTTACCAACTGGTACAATATCAGCATCATATAACAAGATATCAGCAGCCATTAATGTAGGATAAACAAATAGACCTGTAGGAATATTTGTAGTTCCATTTGCATTAACTTTTAAACTCTTATCTTTAAATTGCGTCATTCTAGATAACTCACCCATATATGAATGACATGTTAATATGTATCCCAATTGTGTATGTGGTAAAACACTTGATTGATAAAACACAACATTCTTATCAAAATCTAATCCACATGCTGCATACATACACGCAACTGATCTTCTATTATCTTTTAGTGTCTTTGGGTCAAACTCTACGGTAATAGAATGCATATCTGCTATAAAAATGAACATTTGATTATCATTTTGTAATTCAACAAAATTCTTCAAAGCACCTAAATAATTTCCAAGTGTTAATGAATTAGTTGATTGAATTCCAGAAACTATTTTCTTCATATAAAACCCTTATATTTTATAAACATATAAATTTTAAAATAATTTTATAAGAGAAATAAAAAAACTAGAAAATTAATTCTAGTTTTTTTATCGTATATTAAATACTTTTCTTAACAGAAGTTGTTGTTTGACTATTAATTTTTGGGCTTACATTTAATGGTCTTGTCGGCGCAACTGAAGGCACCTTATTATTTACTGCAATTGTTGAAACTTTTGCTGCTGGTTTAACACCAGCATTTATTGTTGGACTACTTGTAGTAATCTTTTTTGATGTTTCTTGAATTGTAACCTTTTTATTAACTAGTCTAGGAACATTTGGAGTAGCTAATGCATTACTTGGTTTAACCATATTATTAACTGTTGTAGTTTTAACAACATTTACTTTAGGTTGTGCATTAACATTTGTATTCATTTGTTTTTTAACAGTTGTATTTGGTTGATTTTTATTAACAAATTTAGAGATATCTAAACGATCTTTATAAATCATATAAAACACAATTGTTAATATCATTGTAATAATGAATAATATTGTGAATAAGATTCCTAAATTTCTAATCAATATAATTTGACTGTCTCCTGAACTTACTAATTGAGGTTGCATTCCAACAGTCACTCAACAACCAGCTAATGTTCCAAACAATAAAATAGAAATCTGAGAAAATATAAATGAAATTAACTTCGATTTAAATTTAGTTTGTTCTATTCTTCTTAAATTCGCCATTCTGTCACGCCTCCATTCTTTTTTTGATTTATTATATAACAAAAAAAGACATATTATAAAAAAAAATTACCTACATTTCAATAGGTAATGTATATTTTTTAATATTTTTTTAAAGTTTTAATATATCAATTAATTCTTTAGCAACACCATCTTCATCATTTGTATATGCTGTTATTTTACCAGATAGCAATTTAGCAGTATGTGATCCATTTTTCATAGCATAACCATTTGATTTAGTAAGCATTTCAATATCATTTTCTCCATCACCAAATGAATAAGTATTTTTTAATGGAATAGAATAGTAACTTGATAAGAATTTAGCTACAGTACCTTTGTTTGAAAAAATTGAATTTATTTCAATTACAGTACCTTCACTATCTTGTGGTAATGATCAAGTTCTTACTATCAATGTACTAATTAAGTTTTTAATCTTAGAAGTTACTTCATCAATTGTGTCTTTATTTTTTAAGTAAATTAAAATAGAGTTTATATCTTTATTAATTAAATTAATTTCAGATAATTTCATTAAATTTACATTATCTAGATTTTTATCTATGTGAAATTTTGATAAAAATTCTTTTTTAATGTATTCATTTTTTTCATTTGATAAAACATATGCTCCATCAACGTTTTCAATAAAGATACATCCTATATTTTTAATTAAACTTTTATCTTTAAAAATCACTTTAACTATGTCTTTTGAAAAAGTTAAATTTATCAATGAAAAATCATTATCAGAAGGATTTGAAATGATACTTCCATTTAAATTAGCCATAATTGTTTTCAATCCTAAATCTTCATAAAATTTAAAAGCACTTCTTAGTGGTCTTCCAGTTGCTATACAAAAAATATGTCCTTTTTTTTGAATAGCTTTAATTGTTTTTATTGAAAAATCTGAAATAGTTGAATCACTTCTTAACAACGTTCCATCTAAATCACATATTATTAGTTTTCTTTCCAAACTTGGTATCATATAATCTCCGAATTCTTTTTTAGATTTATATTTTTATAAATTTCAAAAACCTAATGTAATTTTAATTTATTAAATTGTTATATTCAATAGCACAATGTAATAAAAAAACAACCTCATAAGAAGTTGTTTTTTAATTATTTAGCATTTTTTACATTTTCTGAAATTCATTTATTCAGTTTTTTATCATTTGCAAAGTAAATGCCATTGTAAATATAAGCTGTTTCACCTGTATAGTTGAAATTCTTTTGAGCATTATATTTTTTCATTAAGTAATTCATTACTGACTCAAGATCAGCAAATCCTATTTCCTTACCTGAAAGTTTAACAGTATAGATTTTTTTGATTTCATATCCATCATTTAAATCATTAAAGTTATTTTTACTATTTTCACGAGTTAATATGTTTTTGTTTTTTAGCAAGAAAGATGATTTATATCTATTGAATAATTTATCTTTTGAACTTTCAATAGCTTTTGAAGCATCTTCAATAACATAATGTTGACTTTCTGGTAAAGTTCCACTCAAGTTGATATTAGATTTTAAATCATTAGCAGTGTTGTCTATAACATATTTTGTTTTATCAACACTTGCACTTGGTTGAACTATTGCACTATTTCTATATACAGCACCTGGGAAGATAAATTTATTTGTTTCATCAATGAAGTTTGTTGATACTTTACCATTAGCAAATCCACTTTCTAAATCAGGTAAAACCGCAATACTTGTGTATCTAATGTTATTAACAATATGTTCAGCTGCTGCTGATGTATTATCATCAGTTATATTTCCTGAAATTAAATTCATTGAAGCAGATAAGTATATAGAATTTTTGTTTAAGTTAGATGCGTTTATTGAACCATCTTCGTTTTTAACTAAATGTAAGTCTGTTAATACATTATTTGTTAATTCTTCAATACTTGTAGCTTTTTGTACATAGTTGTTATCTAATGGAATTAATGAATAGTTACTAGCAAAGTTACTTGTTTTTGCAACACTTCCACCATTTAACATGTATTTTATTTGGTCGTATTTAAGTTCACTTCTATCATAATATCTATTTGAATTGAAATAGTAGTATTCACTAATTTGAGGAAGAGTTACTTGAACTGGATTAATTAATTCCATTCCCTCAATACCAGCTACTTGTTTTACTTCAAGACCCATATATTTATCAACAGTTAATCCACCATCTCAGTAGAAGTTAGTACCATTTGCTGTAGTATAAACATAAAAATCTTGTGTATGGTTTGTTTTTAACAATTCATAAACAAAGAAGAATATTTCTAAACCTGTTGCAACTGAAGCAAAAATAGTTGAACTAAAGTTTGTAACTTTTCTTAAACCATCTTTAACTTTATCAAAGTTTACTATACCTGCTCATTTTGCTTTTCTTCTTTCTCTAGAAATCTCACTAGGAGTTGGACTTAGAGAAGGGAAAGTACCACCACTTCCTAATGAAGGAGTTGAAGAAATCTCAATTTCTCATTCATCTATCATATTATTGATTTGGTCAAATTTCTTAGAAATTCTTGCAAAACTTTCATCTAATGGACTTACAAATGTTGCAGTAGATTTTGAAGAAGTGCTACTTCTTCTTGAGCGTATAGATAATACACTATCAACCCTTGATAAAGCTTCTGCTTTATTTTTTGCTGGGATTGAGTTGTAACTTCAATCTAATAATTCTTCTGCACTCTTTAATTCTAATTTTATGTCTGGAATTCTTTGTTCTTCTCTAACTATAGGATTTAATAGTTCAGGCATAATGTTTGTATGAACATATTCCATTCATCCACTTTCTTCAGCAAACTTAGTTAAGAAACCACCTCTAGGTTTTTTGTGGAAGTCTATACCACCAGTTCTTTGAATAACTTGATTTGAACTTACATGAGTACTTATAGCATCTTCATAAAATAATTTTAATGTTGGGTGATTTGATACAGTCGGCACAGCCGAAGCATCTTCGCCAAGAGAGGGGTTTCAAGTGCTTGAACTACTTACATTTGTTTCAGATCATCAACTAGTTGTATCATCAAAAGTACTATCTCAACTACTTTGACTTGGAGAGCTTGGTCTGTTTGATGGAGTGTTTGAACCAATGCCAGCCCCAGGAGTTCCATTACCACGGTTAAAGTTATTACTTCTATAGTGATTGTGAATTCTGTTAATAGAAACACCAGTCATGTATGCTGTACCTAAAGAAGATGAAATTAATCTTGTAAGTGCTATAGCAAAATCAGATGAATTAGATAAATTTTGTTGAGTGAATATGCCAGCATTTGTACGTCTATCAATTAATATAGCCATATATACTTGGTAAGCATTCATTTCAGGATTTGCACTAATTAAGTTTATAAAAGCACCTAATTTATCAATTGATTTATCATGACTATAAATTTTACCTAAGTATCCACCTCTAATAATTGCACCTGTTTCTAAATAAGTTTTTATTTCTAACCTTAATATAGATTCAGATAGAGCAAAATTAGTGCTATTTTTAGAAGCCATACCTGTAAGCATTGAATTTAATGATGTTTTTGTGTGAAGAGTTGATAGTTTGTTGAATTCTTCTTTTTGAGTTTCAAGTTTTTTTGAATCTAATGCTTTAACATCAGCTCTATGTGAATGTTTAATGAATAATACAAGCATTTCATCATAAGAAAGTTTTGAAAATATTTCATATATTGGTTTTATATGTTCTTCAATACTATAATATGAAAATTCATCTTTAAAAATTCCAAAATCCACTAAATAATCATTATCAATTGATTTGAAAGGAATTAATCCAGAAGACATAATAATGTTATTTTGTGCACCAATGTATGTAGACATAGCTGCTATTAAGTTAGGATAATTTTTTTTGATTTCATTTAAAAAGAAAGTAGAAGAAGTATTTAGATCATATTCACCATTTCCAATGTTAAAGAATTTTTTAACATTAAACCCTTGTAAAATTACAGGATTGTTTAATGTAACTATTTCAATAGCATCTTGAATGAAATCACAAACGTTTGTAAAGTAGTCTAAAACTAAATTTAATGCTTCTTGTCCTAAATTGTATGAAACAATTCTTTGCATCAAGAAACTATAAAGAACAGGTATTTTAAAGAATGTATTATATTTATTACCATTCATTAAGTTGAAGTTTGCACTAACAACTTCATTTTTTAAACTTTTATTGATTTTTCCTAATTCTATTAAGAATCATTCATCATAAGTCATCTCTTTAATTGGTGATTGAAGCATTGTTCTAAACAACAATGGATCTTTACCTTGTTCTTGAGCTTCGTATAAATTAACAACATTATCATCATTAATAATTGTTGAAAAGAATGAACCAATCATAGAATCAACTTTAGATTCAGCATAAGCTTTGTGATTTACACCATTAACTTTTTTTCACATTTTTTTATTAGTGAATGAACCTATATCTAAAGTTCCTTCATAAAAGTATGGTCCTATAAGGTTATTGTCATCCATGTTATCTATAACATATCTGCTTTCGCCTTCATTTGAGTGCATATGGATATAGTCTAAGTCATCAAAACGAACTTCATTATGAATCTTATCTATATTATCTTTTGTAATATCAAAAGATTTTTTAGAAACTGAATTAGTATATCTTAATGTTTTTTGAGAGTTAGATTCAATGAAACTTAAAACTTCTACAAATGCATTTTGACTATTTAAATTAATTGGAGAAGAAACTATACCATTAGCACCTTTTAAAATTATTGTGCTATTTTTATTAATTTCTCTTTGATTTGGGAAGTAATCTTTTATTAAATATTCTCTTAAATCTTCTTTATTATCAAAGTAAATATTATTGAAATACAATGCATTTTTTACACTTTTATTAAAGTATGAATTATATGCTTCATCTTCGTTGTTATATACAACATTATTTAAACCTTGGTAGGCTTTAACAGTTTCATTTTTTACATCATAAATATACGGTCTAGCGCTTTCAGAAATAACACCACTTTCATTTACATAGTTTTTTAGATTAACATTTGTTTTTACCGTTCTTTCTTTTGCATACTTTTCAAAAATTTCATCCTGTAATTCTTTAGGACTATTAAAAGTTTGCACTCTTCCATTTTCATCAATAAAACTTCAAGTTGAACCATATCCTTCAACACTAGTTTTTTCTGAGTTATTCTTAACATATTTCACAACAGAATTCATTGAATTGAAAGTTTTGTTGTCAAAAATAAATCTTGTTGTTGAGAAATGAGATATACACAAACCAACCGGTACAGCAGTTAGTGTTAATGCCATTGATCCCAATATAATATTCTTTTTAGTCAAATATCTAGAAATATCTTTTTTGATATTCTTTTTATTTTTCATAAACCTCACCTCTTTTCTTTAAATTCCGTTTTGTGAATAATTTTTTACTCATTTTCTTATTTCATTTTCATTTTTGAAATAAATTCCATTATATAAGTATGATGTTTCTATGTATGTACTTTTATTCTTTTTGATATTAGTGTAAGCTTCGATGTATTTGTTTGCTTTATCACGATCAAAAAACATTGCATCTAGTTTACCAGGGATTTTAACAGTATAGATGTTTACTGTCTTAAAATTTGAATCTAATTTAGAATATACATTTTTTGGATTAACTACATTATTTGTTAAATCATTATTTAATGCATACTTACTAGATATACTAAATTTAGATTTAAAGTTATTATACAACTGCTTTTCAGATTCAATAGTTGCATTATAGGCATTTGGATTTTTATAATCATTACTATTAAGCTTTTCTCAATCAATATTTTTATTGCTCATTTCATTTGCTGAATTATCAACAATGTACTTAGAAGATTCACTAGAATTATTAATTATTCTAGTTGGAGTTCAAACGATTCCGGGAATTAAAACTTTATTATTTTCAACACTTGGGATCGCATTACCATCTTTAGTTTCTGGTAATTTTGTAAATCAAGTAGGTCTAATATTATCTAATATATTCTTAACTACAAGACTTATTTTACCCCAAATATCTGTATTTGTACCATTTCATTTAAATGACACATTAGATAAGTATCTTGACTCTTTATTAATATTTATAGAAGTTATTACTCCTTCATTATTAGTTTGAATACCTATATCATTAAGAATTGCATTCATCATTTCTTCAAATGTATCATATGCAAGATTTGAAGAAGTACCATTAGTTTTATCAAATCCAAATTTCTTTTTGAATCTATCAATATCATTTTCATAATGATTACTGAAAATGTATTCTAACTGAGTTGATTTCAACTCATCTTCACTATAGTATCTATTTCCATTATAGTAATAAAATTCTTGAACTTGCGGAAGCACATATTCTACAGGTTTAACTAATTTCATTTGTTCTATTGTGCTAGTTTCTTTTATCTCAAATCCTAAGTATCTACTTATGATTTCACCGCCATCTCAAACAAATTCTTTTCCATCTGGAGTTGTGTAAACATAATAAATCGTTTCTCTAGTTTCTTTGAATATGTTATAAGCTAGTAATGCTACTTCCAATAAGAAGAAACTGGCTCCAAGAATTGGTGCTCCTATTTCTAGAATTCCTACAACTTTATCTAAGTTTCAAAAGAAATTAAATGATGACACTTTTGAAGGTTTATTAATTGTAATGTTTCCTATATCACTATCTAAATAATAAGAAACAATTTTAGTCTTATTTTTAAATGCAGCAAATGTATCAGCAATTCTTCAATATGTATTTCTAATACATTGTTTTATAGTGTCAAATCTTATAGATACTAATGGTTTTAAGATTCCACCATTTCAATCTACTGTTAATATTTTTTCTCAATAAAGATTGTTGATTGTAGTTGCAACTAATCCAGCAGTTATTAATGAAGTTGCTGCAAATGTTGCAACATTATGGATAAGTTGTGTAGGATTCGCTATTTCATCATGAGTTTTAAATACTACAGCTCCATTTCTCATGTCAGCAATAATTGCTAAATAAGAAACATATGGATCAATTTCACTATTACCTTTAATTCCATTTATAAATGAAGGTAATGCAGAACCTAATTGTTCTAACATCCCACCAGGAACTATAAAGTTTTCATTTATATATTTTTCAATTTCAACTTCTAAAGCATTTTTTGAAAATATATATTCAACTGTGTTTTTAGCAACAACAGTTTTTAAGAATATTGAAAGTGGTATATTGTTTGCAACAAAGACTTTTCCTAATTCTGCTTCTCAAGTTGCTTGATCAAGTTTTTTAATTTCTTGAACTTCTTTAAGAGTTGAAGATTCTACATATTTTTTAACAAAATCATTTGAAAAATCTAGTGATGAATATACATTGTATATATTTT
Organism: Malacoplasma sp.; assembly: GCA_029258015.1. GTDB lineage: Bacteria > Bacillota_I > Bacilli_A > Mycoplasmatales > Mycoplasmoidaceae > Malacoplasma. Next base: position 18,903 of record JARHZT010000058.1, read on the forward strand.
CAAATTTTTGTTCATTAGCAAAATATTCTTGTTCAGAAATTAAACTAAATTCTTTAAATAAGAAACTGTTATCATTTCCTCTAAACGGAATTAATCCAGCCATTAATGTGATATTACTTAATGCTTCTAGATAAACCACCATTGAAGTTACTAATTTTGGGTAACTCTTTTTAAGTTCATCCATAAAGTATTCAATATTTACATTTAAATCAAATTCACTATTTCCTATACCAAAAAATTCTTTTACATTAAATTTTTTACCAACACTATTTATTAGTAATGATTGATCTAAAATAATTGATTCTAATGCAGCTTGAAGATAGTTTGCGATTTTTGTAAAGTAATTAATTGTTATATTAATTATTTTTTTACCAGCACCATTTAAAACTAATCTTTGAAGAATAGAAGAATACATTATTGGTAATTTATAAAAAGTATTAAATTTTTTACTTTTCATTAAATTAATTAATATTTCCATTACATCACTATAAACAGTTGGCGCTTCATTTCTTAAATCATTTAAATATTCTTCATCTAAACTTATATCTTTATTTTTGATTCCGGGCATTAATGTTCTAAAAATTGTTGGAACTTTATTTTCCATACTATTTTCTTGCATATTTAATGTATTGTCATCATTTATAATTGAAGTAAAAAATTCTCCAATCATGATATCAATTTTACCTTCTTGTCATACCTGGTTACTTAGATTAGTTGATTTTCTTCACATATCTTTATTCATGAATGCGCCAACATCTAGATTTCCTTGGTAGAAGTATGGACCCATTAAATTATGTGGATCACTTTTATCATTATCAATAACATATCTACTTTTACCTTGATTTGATTGAATATGAATGTATTGAAGGTCTTTTAGATTTATCTTATCGAAATTTTCTCTTAAGTTATCTTTATTTAATGTTATTAGTCCATCTTTCGAACTATTATATTGAATAGTGCTGTACATATTGTTTTCAACAAAACTTTTTATTAATACAATAGCAGATTTTTCATTTATATTAATTGGAGCAGATTCAGTGCCATCTGGAGCTTTTATTATTATTGATTCAACACTTTCTGGTTTATTAATAAAATAATGTTTTTTTAAGTATTCTTCCAAATCAGCTTTTGTATTAAAGTAGTATCCATTAAATTGAAAAGCACTTTGTGGTTGGTAATATGATTTTGTAGCTTCTTCTACATTGTATGAAATTTCATCTTTTGAAGTCTGATATATTTTAGTTTGAACATTGTTAATATTTATGTCATCTTTAGCTAAAAACTTCCAGAATCCATCATTAACAATTTCACCACTAGCTGTATTAGAATTTGCATATAATTCAAGTTTATTTATATCTGTAGTAGTAATATAAGAGTTTGTATCTAATTTAATATTAAATTGTTCAGATAAAGCATTTTGAAGTTCTGCAGGAGAATTGTATTTATATTCTTTATTTCCAATTTTTAATGATCAATAAGAATTATTTTTTTCTACTTGATAGCTATTTTTATCAGAATTTCTTTTTATATAATTAACAATTTCGTTTTGATTTCTAAATTTTTTACCTTCAAAATCAATATTCTCATTATTCATAACAACAACACTAGCTGTAACAGTAGTTGGAATGACCACTAACAAACCAATCATAGATGATAATAATAATGATTTTTTTAATGATATTTTTTTCTTTAAACTTAAATTTCTTTTATTTTTTTTCATTTGTATGCCTCTTTATTATTTTTAAATTCACCTACTTTTTTTAATTAATGTTATTGTTTTTCTTTAAGAATTTTTTTAATGATTCAATGTTTTCAAAACGTATGTCTTTGTATTCGTAAACTTTTTTGAAGTTCTTTTCAAATCCAAGTTTTTTATAAACATAGTTATTAGCTTCTTCTCTAGAAATAAAATATCTAATTTCTTTATTAAGTCTTACTACATATAGATTTGTAACAATTCAGTTGCTATTTAATGTATTGAAACTATCTGTTTTAATAACATCAGTTACTAATACATTTTTAGAACTAATTGTTGGTTTAACTTGTTCTATAAACATTTCTTTAATTTTTTTGTTTGCTAATAAATCTGCTTCTATTTCATTTGTAGTTATATATTGATTACTTGACTTAGATACAGTCATATTTGCACTATTATCAATTATGTATTTCATACTTAAATCTTTATTTTCTTTTATTGCACCTAATTCATAGTACATACCAGGATAAACAAAGTCTTTTTTACTTCCATTAGTTTTACCATTTTCATCAAGCTCAGGTAATAAAGCTATTTTTGTTTTTCTAATTTTTGAAGCTATTTGATTTGCTTTAGTTACATTATCATTTGAACTAGATACCACACTATCTGCAAATGCATAACTTGAAGATGATAGATATTGTGATTGTTGATTTATCTTTGAAAAATCATATTGGTTTTCACCATTGTTTTCAGTAACAATGATATTTAAGTCTTTATATACATTTGCTATTAATTCATTAATAGTTGGATAAGAATCAGCATAAATATCATTTAAACTATGCAATGTATATCTTAAATTGAAGTTTTTATTGACACCAGAATAACCATTTTGAACCATGTAATTTACTTGATCTTTTTTAAGTTCTGAAGTGTTGTAATATTTAATACCATTGTAGTAATAAAATTCTTCAATTTGTGGAAGAGTAATTTGAACTGGATCAATTAATCTCATTCCTTCTATACCATGCATTTGTTGTACATCCAATCCCATGAATTTACTTACTGTTACACCACCATCTCAAATAAATTCTGTACCATCACTTGTTGTATAAACATATAAATCTTTAATGTATTGAACTTCTATTAAACTATATACTAAAAAGAATATTTCTAGCGCTGTAATACCAGTTGATATCAATGGAGTCATAATTTTTTTAGTGAATGATCCAATTTTTTTCATTTTTTCTCATGATCTGTTTGTTCAATCAGCTACCTTAGAAGCAGATATTCTCTTTCTAAATGAATATGTGAACGTAGTTTGATGAGTTGGAGTTGGTTTGTTTGGTCTTCCAGGAGGTGGTGGAGGAGGAGTTGAAGGTGGTGAACCAATACTTGAAGTAGAAGGTAATGAAATTTCTGAATTTATACTTACACTTCTTCTAGTAAATGATGCATTATCAATTGCATCTAGCTCATCCATTGGGAATACCAAACTTAAATAATCAGGTTCATTCGGGAATATCTTATCTGCTGAAACACCAGATTTTATAGATAAAGATTTCACTGAACCATTGCCATCTTTTCCAACAGGAACTGAAGGAGTATTATTAAAAGAATATCTAATATTACTTAAATCTCCATCTAATAAACCTCCAATTGATACATTTGGATCAACATTGATCGGAACTCTATGTCCACTAGTTGTAGCAAAATCAATATCCATTCCATATTCACTTAATCATGCAAAATTATTTTTTATTTCATTAATTCCGCTAGAGAATGAACTTTTATTTGCTCTTCTAAATAAATTTTGATTTGCATAAACTGTAAAATCAATTCTACTTACCGGAACTTTTCCAATTGCATCATTAATCCCATTTTGTAAGAACTTTAAGTCAGCATATCATAATCCTTCATCATTTTTTCCACGAGTTTGTGATATATTATTTACTTTACTTCTAACAATAATTGAATCAGAAGGACCTATTATAGATGAACCACCAGAACCAATAGTTCCACTCATAGAACCATTTTCTAATGATGAACCAATAGTATTAACTGATGAAATAGAACTACTATCAATTAAATCTCAAATTGGATGAGAACTTGTACTTGGGAAACTGTATTCAGATCTACCAGATGATAAAGTATCATTTGAGCTACCATAGTTATTAACTACTGATGAACTTACACTATATCTACCACTTTTATAAATCGAATTAATTGTAGAACCAGCAAGGTATGCTGTACCTAATCCATATGTAATAACTCTTGTTAATGCCATTGCAAAATTTATAGGATTTGCAACAGATTGACTATCTATAATTCTAAGATTCATTTTTACATCAATCAAGAAAACCATATATGCTTTATAAGCATCTACATTTTCATTTTCAGTAACATATTTAATAAATAAATCTAATTTACTTAATTCAGGATTGTCATTATAAATTTGTTCTAGGTAACCACCTTTCATTAAATGAGCACCAGAATTAATAAATATTCTTATTTCATTATTTAAAATAGTTCTAGCTAAATTGTGGTGGTAACTATTTTTAGATCCAACACTTTTTAGAATAATACCCATTGTTGTAACTGAGTATTTAGCTTTTAAGTTATCTAAAGCTTCATCTCATTTATCAGTTGGCATAGAAGCTATTTTTTTAACTTCAGGATTAGTTGAATTTGGAATATATCAAGCTAATAAGTTTGCATAGTCAGTTTGAGAATACGTTGTATAAACAACAGCTAATTTTTCATAAATATTGTAATATTCAGATTCAGTTATTATTTTATTTTCAATTAAATAATTTTGATTAAAACTTACAAACGGAATCAAACCACCAGTCATGAACATATTATTTGCAGCACCAAGGTATGCATCCATTGCTGCTATTAATCTTGGATATGTTTTGATTTCTGCTAAAAAGTATTCAACAGAAGTATTTAAATTGTATTCCCCATCACCAATTCTAAATAAATCTTTAACATTGAATTTCTTACTATCTTTTCTTCTAACTAATAATGATTCATCCATTAAAACAACTTCAATTGCATCTTGAATGTAATCACAAACTTTTTCAAAGTAGAAATTAACTACATCCATAGTGATTTGAGATAATCCTCACGACACTACTCTTTGCATTATGAAACTGTACATAATTGGAATTTTGAAGAATGTATTGTATTTATTACCCTTCATTAATTCAAAATTAATATGCGATAATTCATTATAAAGTCTTGGAGATAGTTGTTTTAACTCCATCATAAATCAGTCATCTAAAGTTAATTCTTTACCATTGTTTTGTTCAGCACTTTTTGCTATTAATGATGTTCTAAAAATTGGAATATCTTTCTTTTCAACTTCTGATTCGTAAACATTTAATACATTGTCATCAACAATTACTGAAGAGAAGAATGATCCTATCATTGCATCAATCTTAGAATTCATGTAAACTTGTTTGCTAATGTTATTAACTTTTTTTCACATATTTTTATTTTTAAATGAACCAACATCTAAAATACCATTGTAAAAATATGGACCAATTAAATTAGAGTTATCATAGTTATCAATTACATATCTACTTTCCCCTTGATTTGATTGCATGTGAACATAAGATAAATCTTCAATATTTATTTTATGTAATACATCATTAACATTTGAATTTGTAATGTTTATGTATTCATTTGTTTTTGAGTTTTTGTATTTAACAACCTTTAATGCATTATTTTTTATAAAGCTATCAATACTTTGAGCAGCTCCTACAGGATTTAATAAATCAATCGGAGTTGATACAATTCCATTTGGACCTTTTAATACTATTGAGTTAACCTTTTCATTATTTGAAGGTAAATATGTTGTAACTAAATAATTTTTTAGGTCATTTTTAGAATTAAAGTAAATATTATTAAAGAAATAAGCATCATGAACTTCAAAATATGAATCAACAGCAGAGTCTAAATTTTCAAAAATTTCATTTTTAAAACCTTGATAGATAACTTTAGTTAAGTTAGTTGATTGTGGATCTTGAGGATTATATTTTGAAACATGTTGTCAAAATTCAGATTTTAAAGAGTTAGTTAAAGGATCTTTAAAATTATTTAGATTTTCATTTGTAATATATTGTTCTTGATAAATAAATTTATCTAAGACGAAAGCACGTAATTCTTCAGGAGTATTGAAAACTTTTTTAGAGTTATTGTACTCTATAGTTCAGTATTCTTGTTTTGCTTCTACTGAATTATTTTTAATATAGTTTGCAGCTGAGTTGATGTTATCAAATGATTCCCCATATATATTGAATGTTTGGTTATTCATAGCGCAACTAACTGCTATAGGAATTGGAACTGTCGCAATAGCTACAACTGATCCAGTTAATAAAATATTTTTTAAAGTTAAGAAATTAAGGAACTTATTTTTTAGTAATTTTTTTCTATTCATAAAACCTCTTATTTATTTTTTTAAAAAATTAATAATTGGATTTACTTCAAAATTCAAATCTTTAATAAATATAAAACAAAAACTATATTATGTTTAATTTAGGTTTTGTGTTTATATTTGTTGTTCCTGCTTTCTTATTTGCTTTCTTACTTTCTTTATTTATTTTTTTAACTAATTGTTTAATTCTTGCATTTGAATTAAATTCATTTCTATTTATCATAATAAATAGTGTGATAAAGAAGATTATTTCAGATATTGCTATTAATGAAATTGATGTAATAACACCAGATCACATTGCATCTAAACGATTTGTAACAATTGGTTTACTTGGATCACTAGGGATTGAAATGTCTGGATTAGCATCAGAACTAATTGTTATATATTCTTTAGCATAATTAAACATGTCTTGATATTTTGTAAAACCATAATAGTATGATTTTTCATTTCTTAATGAAGTTTTAGGAGTAATTTTTAAAACATAAATATTTGATATTTCATTTTTAACTAATTCTCTTTCACCATTAGCGCTACTATAGTAAATAAATTCATTAGATGCAGGGACATTTATTTTGTTTAAAGCATTTTGATAAACTTGGTTAGCTGCCGCATCATAACTACCATCTACTTGATCAACTACTGCTGATAGTAAAACATTTCCATCATAATCAAAGTATGTGTAATATTTTGAAGGGACATTTAAGCCTTCAGCTCCAATTTCATATGCTCTTTTTTCCATTGAACTTAATACTTTAATTTTTCCATCTGCTAAGCCTTCATTAAATTTGAAACCATAGTTTAAATATTCACCATATTTAACTGTAGCCATTGTTTTATCTTTATCAAATAAAACAATAATATCAGAGTTGCTAGTTACAGCATTGTTTCTAACACTCATTTTTAATGCATCTGAAGGATTTTTAGTATTTAAAGTTTCAATTAATGATTTATTGTATTGGTACATAGATTCAAAAGCACCAAAATTACTTTGTAAAAATCCTATACTGTCATCTTCTCTACGTTTTAATGACATTTGTAAACTTTCTTTATTTACACCATTTGTAGAATAAATATCTTCATTAATTAAATGAATATCTGCATCAAAACCATTAGTGTTATTGTTATTCACAGAAGTTAATTTAAATGCTTTATTGTTTTGGTTATTAATGTTATCAATTGAATTTTTTGTTAAACCATTATTATTTGCATTTCTTAAATCCACAGAGTTTGAAACGTTTACTAATTTAGATTTTAATTCAGTTACAAAAGCATCATAGTTACCATTATTTAAACCATCATGCATAGATTCTTTAACCGCTGCTAAAGGATGTCTTTTAAATAGTTCATTACTATAAAGTTTTGAAATATATTGATTTTCAAATTTAAACAACGGTTGCCCATTGTAGTTAATTGTATAAATTACTTCATTTGAATCAACTGTTTCTTGAGTTTGATATTTTTTAGTTAAAATTGATCTAAATGAGTCATTAACTGAAGGTTTGCTATTAACTAAAAGATTAGAGTTTAATTTATTTAAAATAATTGAATCTAATTTATCTAAAGCAATTCTTGTTTGTTCAGAACTTTTAATTGAATTAGCTTTTAAAACCTCATTTCCAATAACATCTTCTAGAATTAACTTTTGTGATTCTTCCGCAAAACTAGTAGCCAAATCAGACGCTTCAGCATCAGTATAACCTACTTTAATAAGTTCAACTTTTAGATATTTAAATGCTTCTTCTTTAACATATGCAGCTTTTGATGTAAGCATTTGATGAAAAGCTGTATCATTATGTAATTTATCTTGTAATTTATTTTGATTAAATGATAAATCAAAATAAACATTTACTAAGTTACCTTTACCTGCAAAGTCAACTGCACCATTACCAATACTATGACTAAATTTCTTTAAAATTTTATAATCATTTCTCATTCTTACATTAAATGATTGACCACCAAATATATTTTGGTTACCTTTTGTTGTAATATGTGCTGCTGGTGTTCATCCTGCTGTACCAAATTTATCATAATGAACATCAAATTTTTGTTTTAATGAATCATAGTTTGTTAAGAAATGTGAATCATTAATGATGTTTTGATAATCAGAACCAATAACTGATGGATCAACATTATTGTGTTTATCAAAATAGAATTCAGCTATTCCTGTATGAGTTCATCCACCACCATCAATATATTTCAACGCAATTTGTGGTCTATCTGCTACAGGTGTAACATCTACATTGATTCATAAATTCTTTTTAATTATGTTTGTTAAACCTTGAGTAATTCTATTTACTTCACTACTTATAACTTCTGTACTTTTTCCTTGGTAATCATCAAAGATAAATAAATTAGATGATTTAGTACTCATTCTTTGAATTGAAAAGTCAGAGTTATCTTTAAGCATATTTCTAATTGCTATGTTTTTTAAAGCTTCTAAGTCTTTTTTACTAAAAGGATTAATTTTAACAATAGCAGGGTTTCCAAGACTATCTACATTAGAGTAGTCTTTTACTTCATAGTAAGCAACAGGATTAGTGAATTGTTCTGCTTTGTTAAGCATAGCGTCTTTTGCTTCATATTCACTATCAAAATAGTTACCATTTTTATCAGTTCATTTAATAATTGGATTTTTTAAGTAACTTTTCTTTGCTTCTTCTACATTTGGTGTATAGTTATCTGTTAATGTTTTATATGCTTTTTCTACATTTCCAGTTTCAGCATCTTTTAATAAGTCAATATTTATATTATTGAAATCATTTTTAGAAGTTGCTTTACTAATGTCACCATAAAAGGTTCTTTTTGTAACAACACCAGGTTGAGACAAAAAGTCTTTTGTCACTTGATCAACATCTAAAACTTTTTCTAAGCTTGCAGTTGATCTAGAAATATTGCTAATTGAGTCTTCATTAGCATTTGCAATACCATATACTGTAAATGCTGAAGGAATAGCAATAACAAAAGCAAATATTGGCATTAATGTCAATATTTTTTTGTTCTTTGTCTTCTTCATTAATTTTCACCTCTTTCTCAGATTATTAATCCATTATAAACTAATAATTTTGAAAAAATGAAAATATTTAAAAGTCAAGTCTTGAATTTTGATAGTTTTTGTTTTATATAAATAAAAATTTATTTATATCATGTTTTTTTATAAATATTTTAAAAACAATAAAAAAACTAGAACTCAATGTTCTAGTTAATTTCTTAAATAGTTTTTTTAGGTGGAACTGGTTTTCTTACTGGAACCTTAGTTCCTTGAGGTGCTGGTATCTTTTTCGTTGGACCAGGTGCAGGTTTCTTCATAGTTGTCGGCATAACTCCTATAGGTCTTGGTTGCATTCCGACAGGTTTTTTAGCTGGCGAAACAATCTTCTTAGAAGATTCTTGAATAGTTATCTTTTTATTAACCAATTTTGGTTGGCCAGGTTTTGTTGGTATTAACCCATTATTTATTGTTGTATTTTTAACATGAGTAATACTTGTTGGTTGTTTTTGTTCACTTTCTTTTTTGCTCATTACTTTCGATAAATCTAATTTACCTTTATATATCATATAGGCCATTACCGAAATTATTAGTGAAATAATTAATAAAACCCCAAATACAATTCCTAGTATTTTAATTAAATTAGTTAATTCAGATCAACCTTCTTTTGGAACCTTTAATGCAATAATTACAGCACATCCTACAAATGCTCCAAATAATAAAATAGACAACTGCGAAAAAATAAATGCTACAAGTTTTGACTTAAATTTAGATTTTTGCAGTTTTTTCACATCTTGCATACCATACCTCCATTCTTTTGAAACACTATAAAACAAAAATGGTTATTAACGCAAACTAAAATATTCTAATTCTTTTTTATTAATAATTTGCATTAATTTGTTTATTTTTAGTAATGCATCATTTGATGCTTTTGAAATTAAATTAAAATGTGATTTAATAATACAACGAACCAAGTGCTTAATAATAAGAATTATTAAATATCTATTTCTATGTATATTTTCTTTCGAAATCTTTAATGATGAGTCTTATTTTGTTTATATGCATATCTAAAAGACACGCTTAAGATAAAAATAAAAAGTTATTTTAATTAAAAATAGATTTCATCTATAGATAACCACTATTATGTAATGATGTATAAAAATCACACTGTATGGTAACTATCAATTACACATACATATAAATTTTAATAACTTACTTTGTAATAGTCAAATATTATAATAGATATTTTTGAATAAAAAAATAATATTCACTAAATTAATAGTAAATATTATTTTTTATTAATTTAAAACACGTTTATTCAGGTCAACTCATTGTCTAATTTCTTTTTCACTTGAGAAACGTATTCCCTTAAATGTATATGTAACATTTTCTTGATAATCAGTGTTTTTATCAAACTTCATATTTTGTAGCAAATAATTCATAGCTGATTGTGAATCAACAAATTCAATAACTTTTCCGTTTTTTTGTTTAACAACATAAATAATAGATGTTTGAGCATCACCTAAAATACTGTTAAAGTTTTGTTTTAATGTTTCATTTTTTAAAACATTTTTATGGTTTAAAATAAATGATTTTTGATATTGATCAAATAACTTATCTTTTGAATCATTAGCAGCTTTATTTCTATCAGTTATTACATAATCATCATTGGTTGGTAATTTATTACTATCAAATGATTTTTTGCTTTCTTTTAACATGTTTGCACTATTATCAACTATATAATTATTAAATTGAGAGCTATCTTGTTTTACAACTTTATCACCATCATAATAATTTCCTGGATAAATAAATTTTCCATTAGGTCTTAAGAAATTTGTAGTCATTTGTCCATTAGAAACACCATTATTAAGGTCTGGTAAAACTGCTATAGATGTTTTTCTAATACTTGTTTTAATAGCATCTGCCATTGCAGAAACATCATTTCCGTTTATGTTACCATTAACAATATAACTTACATTAGATAAATAAATTGAATTCTTATTAACTTCATTAGAACCTGCTTTAACTTTTAGTGAACCATTTTCGTTTTTTTCTAAATGAGCATCTTCTAAAATAACATTAACTAATTCATTAATTGTTGTGGCATCTTTTACATAGTTATCTTTTAATGGCAACAATGTATAATTTATAGCAAAGTTGCTTGTTCTTGCTATATTACCACCATTAATCATGTATTTTAATTGTTCTCTTTTTAACTCATTAGCATCATAGTATCTATTTTGGTTAAAGTAATAAAATTCTTCAACTTGTGGTAATGTAACTTGGATTGGTTCAATTAATTGCATTCCTTCAATACCATAAGGTTGTTCTATATGTAACCCCATATATTTTGTAATAGTTAATCCACCATCTCAATAGAAGTTTGTACCATCTGCTGTAGTGTAAACATAGTAATCTTGAATTTTTGTAGTTTGTAATAAATCATATACAAAGAAAAAAATTTCTAAACCTGTAACTGCTGTTGAAAATATTGTAGAAGCGAAATCAACAACTCTTGATAATCCTTTTTTAACCTTAATAAATCTTTCAGAACCTGATCATCATGATTTTTTCTTATCATTTCTAATAGTGTCTTCTGTTGGTCTTGAAGAATTCACAGAACCTGAACCACCTGTTCCAGTTGAACCAGTAACCTCAATTTCTCATTCATTAATTAAACTGTCGATTTGATCAAATCTTTGGGAAATTCTTGAGAATGTATCATCAAATGGATCTATTACAGCTGATACACCATTGCTTCTTACTGAATCAAATCCTGATATACTATTAACTCTACTAATTGCTTCACCTCTAGAAGCTACACTAACTGGCCTACTATTACCCGGTTCTAACGAACCTAAACTTCATTGTAATAAATCTTCAGCATCAGATAATGTCATTCTAGGATCTAAACTTGGCATTGGTTTATTAGTATTAAATATAGGATTTAATAAATCTGGATCTACATTTACATCAACGCATTTAACTCAACCTTTTTCTTCAGCAAACCTTGAAGAAAACATTCTTCCAGGAACATCATTAAAATTCCCATTCCTCATAGAACTTGCATGACTTTCACCACTTGAATTAGGTGAATAAAACAAATCTAATACTGGGCTTTCAGAAGGATTTGGTACTGCCGATACATCTTCACCTCTATTTGAAGTTCATGATGGTCTTCTACTCTCAACAGATCAATCACTTGAACTAAATGAATCTCAATCATCACTTCACGAACTACTTCCTAACGAACCTTGACTACTTATACTATCGTGTCTTGAAGAAGAAGCTGTTGGTGTTCTATTTGGAACTGAACTATTTCTATAGTGATTATGAACTCTACTAATTGATGTACCTGTTAGATATGCTGTTCCTAGTGCAGAGTAAATTAATCTTGCCAGGTTTTTACCAAATTCATATGGATTTTTTATATTTTCTTTATTAAAAATACCAGTAGACATACGTTTATCAATAACTAATGCTAAATACGTTTGATAAGCATTTATTTCTGGATTTTTAGCAACAAGATTTATAAATGGACCAACCATGTCATATGATAAATCATCACTATATAATTTTGATAAGTATCCACCATTAACAATAGATTTTGTTTCAAGATACATTTTTATTTCTAATCTTAAAATTGAATCTGCTAGTGCAAATTGTTGACTATTTTTAGCCCCTAATCCACTTAACATTGTATTCATAGATATTTTTGTTCTTGTTGTGTTTATTTTCTCAAATCCAGTTTTTTGTTCTTCATATGGTTTCCCTTTAAATATGCTAATATCATTTCTTTTTGAATTATTAACATACTCAGAAAGCATTTCTTTGTAATCTAAAGCTGAAAATATTTCATAAACTGGTTTTAAATTTTCTTCAATCAAATAGTAATCTCTTTCAGAATTAAAGATTCCATATTCTACCAAATATAAATTGTCTAATGATTTAAATGGAATTAAACCAGAAGCCATTATTATATTATTTTGAGCACCAATATATGTTGACATCAATGCTACTAAATTAGGGAATTGCTTTTTAATTTTATTTAAAAAATATAATGTCGAAGTGTTTAAATCATACTCACCATTTCCAATGTTAAAGAATGTTTTTGTATCAAATCCACCCAATAATAAATTGTCATTCAATGCAATAAGTTCAATAGAATCTTGTATGAAATTACAAATATTTACAAAGTAATCTAAAACTAAATTTAAAACCTCTTGCGATAATCCTCAAGACACAATTCTTTGCATCAAGAAGCTGTATAAAATTGGAATTTTATAAAAAGTGTTATATTTTTTACCTTGCATTAAATTAGCATTTACTTTAACTACTTCACGTTTTAATTGAGGACTTAATTTTCCAAGTTCTTGTAAAAACCATTGATCATATGAAAGACCTTCAACAGAAGATGGTAATAAAGTTCTAAACAATAATGGATCAATTCCTTTTTCTTTAGCTTCATATAAATTCAAAACATTGTCATCATTTATAATTGATGAAAAAAATGAACCTATCATTGAATCTACTTTAGATTCAGCATAAACTTTATTGTTTATTCCATTAACTTTTTTTCACATTTTCTCATTTGTGAAAGAACCTATATCTAAAGTACCCTCATAAAAGTATGGACCTATTAAATTTTGTGAATCCACATTATCTATTACATATGTACTTTCACCTTCATTAGAATGCATATGTATGTAATCTAAATCATCTAAACGAACACTATCTTGAATTTGTCTAGAATCAAAGTTATCTTTTGTAATATCTATTTTTGTACCATTACCAGAGTTTGTATATCTTAATGTTTTTAATGCATTAGACTCAATAAAATTTATTACTTGTTTAAATGCATCAGTATCATCTAAATTGATTGGAGATGATTTTAAACCATTTGGACCATTAATGATAATAGTATTATTTTGATTTTGTTTTTGAGAAGGAAGATAATCTTTAACTAAGTAATTTTTAAGGTGATCTTCATTTTCAAAATAAATGTTATTAAAATATAGTGCTGATCTAAAACTATTGTCAAAATATGACTTATATGCAGAAGATGACTCCAAGTGAACAGAGTCATTTAATCCTTGATAAACTTTTTTTGTTTCAGCATTTGCATCATAAATATGAGAAGTATAGTTATTATTCACAGTTCCTAATATCCCATGTTCATTAGCAAAATTTTTAAGATCAACATTTGTTTTTACAGTTTTTGTTGAAATATATTTGTCAAAAACAGTTTTTCTTAATTCATCACTGTTTTTAAAAGTTTGGGTCTTACCATTATGAGTAATACTTCATGTTGAGTTATATCCTTCTACTTTGTTTTTAGTAGAATTCTTTTTAACATAATTAATAATCGAATCTGTTGATGAAAAAGTTTTATTGTCAAATAAAAGTTTTTCATAACCAACCATGTTAGATATACACACACCAATAGGAGCTGCTGCAATAGCAGAAGTTATACTAGTTAATGCTATGTTTCTTTTATTTAAAAATTTTGAAATTTTATTATCGTTGGCATTATTTTTTGTAGTTTTACTCTTTGTATCCTTCATATATGTATACCTTCCTTACAATATTATAAAACATTTATTGTTTTGCTACTTTTTTGCACCATATAAATTATCTACTCAATTATTTAATTCACTTTCATTTTTAAAGTAAATTCCATTATATGAGTATGATGTTTCCTTAGAAATTTTTACATTCTTTTGAACTTTAGCATAAGTCATTAAATAATGATCTGCTTTACCTTTATCAAAGAACATAACAGATGTTTTTCCAGGAATAGATACTGTATAGATATTTACTGCTCTAAGGTTTGAACTTATATCAGTAAAGTAGTTATTTTTAATAACTCCACCATTCATTAAATCAGTATCTAAAGCAACTTTGCTAGAAACTTTAATTCTATTTTTAAAAGCTTTTTTCAATTTTTCTTCTGACTTAACAGTAGCTTCTGTTGCACTTTCAATAACAAAGTTTTTTTCGCTTATATCTTTAATATCTGAAATAGGCGCTTTCATTTCATTAGCACTATTATCAACAATGTAGTCATTTGCAAATTTAGAGTTGTCTATGATTTTGTTAGGTTTTCAAACAATTCCAGGGATAATAGAATCATTTGCTTTTCATGTTGGATCAACAACACCATCTATCATTTTAGGGATTTTAGCAAATTTAGTTGGTCTAATATTATTTGTAACCTTTTTAGCTAAAACTTGTGCTTGCCCTTCTAATGAAGTGTGTAATCCTCCGGCCATTGAGAAAGATGTATCTGATAAATATTTGGATTCTTTATTTAATTTACTGCTATCAATCAAACCATTATCTTTAACAGTTAATTTCATATCATCTAATATATGTTTGTATAATTCATCAAATGTATCAAATAAATTCCCAATTTGAGCACTTTCAGTTTTTCTATCAAAACTGAATTTTCTTTTAAAGTTCGGAATTTCATTTTTATAGTCATTACTAAAAATATATTCTAATTGATCATTTTTTAGTTCATTAGGACTATAGTATTTAATTCCATTGTAGTAATAAAATTCTTCAACTTGAGGTAAGTTATATTCAACTGGTTTTACAAGTTTCATATTATCAATAGTACTTGTTTCATTAACTTCAAAACCTAAGTATTTACTTACAACTTCACCACCATCTCAAATAAACTCTTTTCCATCTGGTGTAGTATAAACATAGTACACAGGAGTTCTTGTTTCTCTAAAGATGTCATAAGCTAAAAATCCTATTTCTAATAATAAGAATGAAGCCCCCAAAACTGGTGCAGCAGTTTTTAAAATATTTATTGCTGAATCTAATTTAGAAAACATTGAGAATGATGAAATTTTTGATGGATTATACATTTTGAATCTATCAAAGTCAATTAAACTTTCTAATTTGTAAGAGAAGAATCTTGTATGATATTTTAATCTCTTTAATGCATCAACTGATTTTTGATAAACATTTTTAACAACTTTTTTAATAGGTGAAAATAAACTACCATCTGGAATTGAAATACGTGATCCATTTCATGTAAATCACACAAAGTATTTTCAATAAATATTATTGATTGAATTTGCAACTAATCCAGCACTTGTAAGCGACAATGCTGCATATGTTGTAATATTTCTAGCCATTTGAACAGGATCTGAAAGTGATGCAGGAGTTGTAAACACATCAGCTCCATTGTCTTTTCTCATATCACCTACTACAGCAATATATGCTACATATGGATCAATATCTTCAGATTCTAAACCTCTGATAAAGTGTGGAGCAGCAGGACCTAATTGCTCTAATAAACCACCTTTTAAAATAGTTTTAGATTTTCTATATTCATCAATTTCACTTTCTAATGCTGATTTTGAAACTATGAAATCCATAGTATTTTTACCAGTAACTGTATTTAGATAAACACCCATTGAAATAGTATCTATCATTCCAGTTTTATTTAATAATTCTTCTCATTTTTCTTGAGGTTCGTTTTTTATATCAGTAACACTTGATATTGTTGAATATTGAACATATTTTTTCACAAATTCTTCTCATTTTACAGAAGAATAAGTATCATAAACTTTTTTGAATGATTCTTCATTATTGTAATATTCTTGTTCTGAAATTAAATTAAATTCAAATAAGAAACTATTATCATTTCCACTAAATGGAATTAATCCACCCATCATATTGATGTTATTAATAGCTTCAATATAAACAGTCATTGCAGTTACTAATTTTGGATATTGTTTAATCTCATTCATGAAATATTCAATATTAGTATTTGTATCAAATTCACTATTTCCTATTTGAAAAAATTCTTTAACATTAAATCTTTTCCCACTACTATTTGTTAACAATGACTGATCTAATACAATTGTTTCTACAGCTGCTTGAATATAATCAGCAACTTTTGAAAAGTAGTTGATTGTTTCACTAATAATATTGTGTCTAGCACCATTTAAAACAAGTCTTTGTAAAATGAATGAATACATAATGGGAAGTTTGTAAAATGTGTTGAATTTCTTACCATTCATTAAATTATGTAATGCTTCAATCACTTCATTATAAACTGGTTCTGAAAACTTTTTAAGTTTTAATAGATACTCTTCATCTAAACTAATTCCTGCTGATGAACCTGGTAATAAAGTTCTAAAAATAGTTGGAGCTTTATTTTCTTCTTTGGATTCTTCTAAATTAAGCATATTATCATCATTGATAATTGAACTAAAGAATTGACCTACAATTGTATCAATTTTACTTTCTTGCCATACTTTATTAGCAATTCCTGTTGCTTTCCTTCACATGTTCTTATTCATAAATGAACCAACATCTAAATTACCCTGGTATAAATATGGACCCATTAAATTGTGAGTGTCATCAACATGATTATCAATTACATATCTACTATTACCTTTATTAGATTGCATGTGTACATATTGAAGATCTTTATCACTAATTTCATTTAAATAATTTTTATAATTATCTTCATTTAGATTTAAATGTTTTGATGTCGTACTACTTGTATAACTAATTGTTTTATATAAGTTATTACTTACAAAACTTTCTATTAGTTTAGTAGCTGAAGGTTGGGATAAATTTATTGGTGCAGATTTTTGACCATTTGGTGCTTCTAAAACAATTGATTGATTTTGTTGTTGATTTTTGACAAAATAATCTCTTGTTAAATAATCTTCAAGATCTTGCTTGCTTTCAAAATAGTAACCATTAAAATGGTAGGCATTTTGTGAAGTATAATATGTTTCTTTTGCATCATCTTCTGTAGTAACTATTTTGTTACCAGCTGTTTGATAAATGTGGGTTTTTTTAGCACTTGTAACACTATCACTTTTAATATCTAACGCTTTTAAAACATCATTTTTAATAATTTGTCCAGTTAATGGATCTGTAAAACTTTGAAGTTCTTTATCAGTTCTAGAAGTTACATGCCTTGTAGTTTTAATAGAGATACCAAAATTAGTCATTAAACTTTTTTGTAGTTCTTGCGGTGAATTAAAACTATATTTTTTATTATCAATCGTTAATGTTCAAATAGATTTATCACTTTCAACATCATATACATTTTGATAAGCATTCTTTTTAATATAATTAACAACTGATTTTGTATTAGTAAAAGTTTTTCCTTCAAAAGTTAAATTCATGTTGTTAGCATTAACTATCATATTAGTAGAAACCGCAATTGGTGTTGCGGCTACTGTTGTTGCTATCGATGATAATATAACTGTCTTTTTAGAAACTGGACTTTTTTTTATACTCTTTACATTATTTTTTTCAGTCATTGTTAGCACCTCCTATTTTTTTAAATTATTTTGCACCTTGATTGTTTAATTCAAAATATGAATTAACTCATTTTTTTAACACTGTTTCATTTTCAAAATAGAAATTATCATATGTATAAGATTTTTCGTATTTGTATCTTGGAGTTTTATTAATTCCAATTATTTTATAAATATATTCTCTTGCTTCTTCTCTTGTAGCAAAATTATATATTCTATTTTGGAAATTAACTTCATATAAGTTTGTTACTGTTCAATCAGCTGGAATATCACTATATTTAGTTGATGTTACTACTGAATGAGACAATACATTTTTAAAACTAATTGTTGGTTTTACTTGATCAACAAATAATTTTTTTAAATTTTCTCTTGATTTTTGTTCTGCAATTGCATTATCAGTAATCACATAGTCATTAGTTAAATTATTTTTTGTTTGGTTAGCACTATTATCAATTACATATCTCATTGATTTATCTATATTTTCAACAATGCTACCATTTTTATAATATAAACCAGGTAACACAAAGTTTTTTTTAGCACCTGTAGTTTTTCCATTTGCATCTAATTCAGGTAATAAAGCAATTTTAGTTGGTCTTATGCTTGTTGATATTTTTTCAGCTTGACCTGCTATATCATGACCTTCTAACATTGAACCATTCGAATATGCATAACTTGAGCTTGAACAATATTTAGAACCTTTATTAATTCTAGTTAAATCATAAGAACCATCAGTTTTTTTAGTAATTCCTAAATCTTTATAAATAGATTCTTTTAATTCATCTATTGTTGAATAACCATCAGTATATGAATTAGTTACATCACTGAAAATATATCTCATTTTAAAGTGACCACTTGTACCTGCATAATCATTTTGAACCATGTAATTAATTTGATCTTTTTTCAACTCAGAAGGGTTGTAATATTTAATACCATTGTAGTAGTAATATTCTTCGATTTGAGGAAGAGTAATTTGAACTGGGTCAATTAATTTCATTCCTTCAATACCTTGAACTTGTTTGACATCTAATCCCATAAATTTACTTACAGTTAAACCACCATCTCAAATAAATTCAGTTCCATCTGATGTTGTATAAATATATGAATCTTTGATGTATTGAACATCCAATAATGCAGAAGCAAAGAAGAATATTTCTAATGCTGTTAATCCCATAGTTAATACAGGACCAGTAATTTTTTTCATGAATGAACCAAGTTTTTTAGCACCATATCAAGCACTTCATGAAGCATCAACTAATTTTGTAGTTGAAATTTTCTTTCTAAATGAATAACTAAATTTAACTCTGTGTCTTGTTGGTGTAGGTGCATCAACCGAAGGAGTTGATGGTCTACTAGGAAGGCTTGGACGAATAGATCCTGATGAAGTAGAAGAGAATTCTGGAACATCAAAATTAACATCTAAACTTACAGGTCTTTGTCTAAATGAACTATTATTTATAGCTTGTAATTCATCACCTGGAAAAATCATTCTTAATGAGTTTTGACTTCTTACAGAACCAGATTCAATTGAAATAGTTCTTACAGAACCATTTCTGCTATCTACTAAAACTTCTGGAGTGTTATTCATAGATGTAATGGTTGCATAAATTTGTTCTGAAGCATTTGATGATATTGAATTAAATTTACCTGCTGTCTTTATTGGTCTTTTAACATCTGAATTTTTATGAGTATCATAATCTAAATCAATTCCATAATCGCTTAATCATGAAAAACTAGACATAACTTCACCAACACCACTACCTATAGAATCAGATCTAACTTTTTTAAATTTTTCAGGCATAGCATATAAATCCCAATTTGTTTCTCTTAATGGAACTTTAGCAGGCGGATCTTTTGGCTTATAACCTTCTTTAGGTAAAAACTCTAAATCTGCATATCATAATCCATCATCTCATTGCCCTCTTGTTTGTATTGTCCCTTTAATAGAACTTGTTGGGCTTCCATCAATAGTAACACCAGAAATACTTATTTTACTTTGATCCATTATATCTCAAATAGGATGTGTTTCAGGTTTTGGTATAGGAGCATTTTTTATACCACTCTTGTTTCCAATATTTGGATAGTTATTGAATAAATATAAATCATTTGCACTAGTTGAATTTTTATACAAGTTATTCATAGTAGAACCAGCAAGATATGCTGTACCAAATGCTAGCATAATAACTTTTGCCAATGATTGTTGGAAAGTCATTGGGTTTTTTGTTGCTTCAGTATCAATAATTCTTAAGTTCATTCTTAAATCAATTAAGAATACTAAATATGCTTTATAACTATCAACAATAGGATTTGCTAAAACATAATTTACAAATAAATCTAATTTATTAAATGCTGGATTAGTGCTATAAAGCATTTCCAAATATCCATCAACTTGAATTGAACCAGTATCTTTATAAATTCTAATTTCATTATTTAAAATTGTTCTTGCTAAATTGTGGTGTTGACTATTTTGTAACCCAACATTTTTTAAAATCATACCAATGGAAATCGGAGAGTATTTAGCAACTGTTTCATCAAGTTTTGTGTCTCATTCACTTGAAGGCATCTTAGCTATTTCTTTCACTTTTGGATTTGTAGAATTTGGTATATATGTAGCTAACATATTTTCATAATTTGACTGAGAATATGTGAAGTATATAGTTGATAATCTATCATAAATATCATAGTATTCACGTTCTGTAATGATTTTGTTTTCAATAAGATATGATTGATCATAACTTACAAAAGGCATTAAACCAGAAACCATAAATAAGTTATTGAACGCACCTATATACGCATCCATTGCTGCAATAATTTTTGGATAAGTTTTAATTTCT
>JARHZT010000062.1 GCA_029258015.1 Malacoplasma sp.
TAAAATAGATGGTATTTTCCATGTCAAATCTTCAGATGGAATGATCAGATTTTCTAAAGCAGTTATTATAGCAAGTGGTATGACTGAAAAGAAAATTGGAATTCCGGGTGAAAAAGAATATTATGGGAAAGGTGTTAGTTATTGTGCTATTTGTGATGCTAGTTTATACAAGGAAAGAGAAGTAGCTGTAATAGGTGGCGGAAATACTGCATTAGAAGAATCACTTTATCTTGCAGACATAGTTTCAAAAGTTTATTTAATTCATAGACGTGAAGGATTTAGAGCAGAAGACAGTGTTGTTGATAAGGTAAAAAACAATAATAAAATTGAATTAGTTTTAAATTATGTACCAGTAGAATTTATGTCTAATGACAAAAAAAAGATTACTGCTATAAAAATACAAAATACAAAAACAAACGAAATTAAGGATATCAATGTTGATTGTATATTTCCATTTATTGGTTTCATTCCTATAACAAATTTTGTTGATCATTTGAATATAAAAGATGAAACAACAGGTTTTATAAATGTTAATGAAAAGATGGAAACAAGCATTAGTGGTCTTTATTGTGTAGGTGATGTTGTAAATAAAGATGTTAGACAAATATCTACTGCAGTAGGTGATGGAACAATAGCAGCTATTGAGGCAAAAAAATATATTGAAAATTTTAATTTCTAATATATTCAAGATTTAAAAATGTTAAAATTAATACTATGAAATTATCAAGAAAACATATAGATATATTTAATTCATTAAATAATATTAACAATAGTTTAGATAGAAAAAAATTGCAAAAAATATTAAGATATTTGAATAAAAATTTACTTATAAATGATGAAGATATAGAATATTTAGAAACTATACACGGGAATCAATTTGATTTCATTCCAAGTTTTTCTGTATTTCACAAAAAAATGATTCACAACGAAAAAAATATATTATTGGTTGTAAATTTTTTAGACAAAATTAAAGCAGATATTAAATACATGTCAAACATGAGCAAAGATTATTTTGTAAATTTTGATAATCTTTATTTCACCTTATTTTTTGATGCAGATTTAAAACCTTATTTGTTTATGAAAAATGAACATGAGTATGAAACTGATATCATCTTAATTGATGATAAAAATATAAAACCCTTCTTGTAATTAAAAATGAAAAAAGAAGTATTCATTAATATAGATCATAATGATTTTGAAATTAAATGTAAGGTTATATTTGATACAAAAATAAAATCAAGGATATATGTGTCTGTATCATCTGAAAATAATTTTTATTCATTGTTAGCAAAAGCACCTTATGATACACCAATATTCAAAATTGAAGATTTAATTATTAAAAACTTTGAACAATTATCTGTAATCAAAAAAAATAAAGAAAACAATGTTTTTTTGAATCAGAAAAAAAATATATTAATGTACTTGGGTGAAGTATACCCTTTTGAAATATCTATTGATGCAAATAAAAGAAACAAAGTAAAAAAGATTGATAATAAATTTTACGTATGTTTAAAAGTTGAAACAGATTTTCCAAAAGCAATAGAGTCCTATTTTAAAAAAGAAGCAGAAAAATTGATAATACCAATGGCATATGAAATTGCTAATAGATACAATTTGAAATTCAATGAAATTAAGATAAAGAAACTAAAAAGAGCATGAGGTAACTGTAAAAGCAGAACCAAATCTATGTCTTTTTCGCTTAATTTAATGCATTTTAAAAAAGAGATAATAGAGTATGTAATATGTCATGAATTGTCACATCTTATATATCCTAATCATTCAAGATTATTTTGAATGAATGTAGAAAAAATGTATCCAGACTATAAAAGTGCTAGAAATCAACTTAGAAAGTATATAGTTTAATTATTATGAATAAAACAATTATATTAGCAACTTCTAACATTAATAAAATAAATGAATTCAAAGCATTTTTTGATTCTAAAGATTGCAAAATATTTAGTTTTAAACAAAGTGAATTCTCAATAGATGATAGTGTAGAAGATGGAACTACATTCATGGATAATGCAATAAAAAAAGCTGAATATATTTCAAAGAAATATAACCATTCATTTCCTGTGCTAGCTGAAGATTCTGGTTTATGTATTAACTCATTAAGTGGTTTTCCTGGCATAAATTCATCCAGATTTTCTTTAGGTGATAGAAACAATTACAATGAAAAAAATGATCATATAATAAGTTTAATGGAAGATAAACAGGACAAAAGTGCATACTTTATATGTTGTTTTGCTTATATTGATGAGGATAAAAAATTACATAAATTTGAATTTAAAGTTGATGGTTTAATTAAAAAAAACAATAAATCAACTAAACAAGGTTTTGGATATGATCCAATATTTTATTATGAGAAATTTGACAAATTTTTTTCAGATTTAACAATGGAAGAAAAAAATAGAATCTCTCATAGAGGTAAGGCTCTGAATGCTTTTTTTGATTTTTTAATGGGACAAAAAAAGCATCATACACAATAGATAAATACTTAGTGCTGCTTCATTTCTGACCTGACACGGTTCGCTTCTAATGTTACGATGCATTAATATTATATAAAAGATTTCTATGTTATTCAAAACAAATTAATATTATATCAAAAAAACCTATTGATATTTTCTAAAAAATATAGTTTAATCAATATGTGGTATTGAAAAGCGAAAGGGTGAAATAGATAATTTCTGACCCATAGCATATGTTATACTCCGGATTTTTAGTAAATTAATTGATAATAGGTTAATGATCTTTGAGTGATAATCCTATTTAATGATATAAAAGTTGTCTTGGTCGAAGACTTCAGTGTCCATAGCACAATATCTATCTCAGGGTCTATTAATATGACTAAGGTTAGCTGAATAACTAAAACTATGATTGGGAATTCATTTATTTAAATCTATAAGTTTGGAAAGCCATAGTTAGTTTGGGTTTGCTAGATGAGCAAACCCTTTTTTTATTATTATAAATATTAAGTTAATAACAATTTTTTGTAATTATAATTAATATTATGAACAATATTGATAGACACAAACTATGGGATTTCTTACAAAAACAGATAATTATAAAACAATTACCTGATATAAAAAATAAAATGGTTTTAGATTTTGGAGCAGGAGATTGTTTCTTAGAAACATTATTGTCTGATACTAATAAATTTATTTGTATTGAACCTAATGCAAATAAATTTAAATTTATTTATACAAAGGAAAATATTTATAAAATCAAAGGTGATTACAAAGCATTAGTCAATCTAAAAGATGAAAGTATGGATGTTATATTTTGTCACAATGTTTTTGAATATTTGAATGATTCAGAAAGAGAAAAAATAATAAAAGAATTCACAAGGATTTTAAAAAAAGGTGGTTTTTTATCTTTTATAAAACACAACAAAATCGGAAGAATTTTAGAGCAAATTGTATTTAAAAATAACTTTAATGACTATAAAAATGTATTTATTGAAAATGAAAGTTATTCAGAAAGATTTGGACCTATAAGTTATTTTAAAGATAAAAATATTATCAATTGGTCTAGCAATAAATTGGCTATGATTAATAAATTTGGATTAAGAATCTTTTATGATTTGCAATCAAATATGGAATTACAAAAAGATCCAAAATGACAAAAAAACATAATAGAATCTGAATTATTTTTTTGCAAAACAGATGAATTTATAAATATGGCATTTTTACATCATTTAATCTTCATTAAAAAATAAAGGAGTTTTAATATGAAAAACACTAATACTAGAGATTTTATAGTTATAAAGGGAGCTAGAGAAAATAATTTAAAAAACATTGACATAACAATTCCTAAAAATAAATTTGTTGTTATTACTGGTTTAAGTGGAAGTGGTAAATCTTCTTTAGCTTTTGACACCATATATGCTGAGGGTCAAAGAAGATATTTAGAATCTTTATCTTCATATGCTAGACAATTTTTAGGTGGTAATGAAAAACCTGATGTAGACTCTATTGAAGGTTTATCTCCTTCTATATCAATAGATCAAAAAACAACTTCTCATAACCCTAGATCTACAGTTGGAACTGTTACAGAAATATATGATTATTTAAGATTGCTTTATGCAAGAATTGGGAAACCATATTGTATTAATGGTCACGGGATAATAAAAACATTATCTATTAAACAAATGATAGATAATGTTTTTGAATATAGTGATGGCTCAAAAATTCAAATTCTATCCCCAATAGTGAAACAAGAAAAAGGTACATTCAAAAACAAAATAGACATGTTAAAAAGACAAGGATATTTAAGATTAAGAGTGGATGGAAATATAGTGTCATTAGACGATGAAATTAATTTAGATAAAAATAAAAAACACTCACTAGATATCATTGTTGATAGAGTAGTCTTGAATAAAGATAAAGTTACAAGAAGTAGAATATATGAGTCTATAGAAAAAGCTATTAAAGAATCTAAAGGGAATGTTACATTTTTAATTGAAGATAAAGAAGTAACATATTCTCAAAATCATGCATGTGATGTTTGTGGTTTTTCTATACCAGAATTAGAACCTAGATTTTTTTCATTTAATTCTCCAATAGGAGCTTGCAAGTATTGTAATGGACTAGGTTTTACTTATGAACCTGATATTGAAAAAATATTACCAGATAAATCATTATCAATTATGCAAGGTGGTATATCTTATTTTAAAAATGTTATTGAAAAGCCAACAATAGATTTTTTAAAACAGAAAGCCTTATGAGATCACTACAACATAAGTGTTAATGAACCCATTGAGAATCTTAATAAAAAAGAGGTTGATATAATACTATATGGTTCAGATGAAGAAATTTCTTATGTTTTAGAAACAACAGAAAAAAGAAAACATGAATACTTTGATACTATTGAAGGAATTTATGACTTAATAAAAAGAAGGTATCATGAAACAACTTCTGAAATGGCAAGAGAATTTTATTCTAAATTTATGTCAAATATCCCATGTAATATTTGTAAAGGTCAAAGACTTTCAAAGGAAGTTTTATCAGTTAAAATTGGAAATGAAAACATTATAGATTTAACTGAAAAAAATATAACTAGATTGATGGAATTTTTTATTTCTCTTGAACTAGACGAAAATGATAAAAAAATTGCTAATTTAGCTTTAAATGAAATCATAAATAGATTGTCATTTTTAGAAAATGTAGGTTTAAATTACTTAACTTTATCTAGAACTGCATCAACATTATCTGGTGGTGAATCCCAAAGAATTAGATTGGCTACTCAAATAGGTTCTTCTTTAACTGGTGTTTTATATGTTTTAGATGAACCTTCAATAGGACTACACCAAAAAGATAATGAGAAATTAATAAAAACCCTACAAAAAATGAGGGATTTAGGAAATACTTTAATTGTTGTAGAACATGATGAAGATACAATGATGGCATCAGATTATTTAATAGATGTTGGCCCAAAAGCAGGGGAATTTGGTGGTGAAATTGTGGCTTATGGTAGCGTAGAAGATGTTATGAAAAACCCTGACTCTATTACAGGAAAATATTTATCTAAACAACTAAAAATCGAAGTTCCAAAAACTAGAAGAGGCGGGAATGGTAAAGTTGTAGAATTAACTGGAGCTAGTGGTAACAATCTTAAAAATGTAAGTATAAAAATACCATTGGGTAAATTGGTCGCTGTAACAGGGGTTTCAGGTAGTGGTAAATCTACATTAGTAAACGAAACATTAATAAAGGCTATAGAAAAACAAATTTCAAATCCTTTTGTTGTACCAGCACCATATAAAAATATTAAGAATGCTAAATTTGTAGATAAAATAGTTCAAGTATCTCAAGACCCTATAGGAAGAACACCGAGAAGTAATCCTGCTACTTATGTATCTGTATTTGATGATATAAGAGATCTTTTTGCTAGAACAAAAGAAGCAAAAGCTAGAGGATATGAAAAAGGAAGATTTTCATTCAATGTGGTAGGTGGAAGATGTGAAAATTGTAAAGGTGATGGATTAATTAAAATTGAGATGCATTTTTTACCTGATGTTTATGTTAAATGTAATGAATGTGGCGGAAAAAAATATAACGAAGAAACATTGCAAGTTTTATACAAAGAAAAATCAATTTATGACGTTTTAGAAATGTCAGTTATTGAAGCTGTTGACTTCTTCTATGAAATTCCAGAAATAAAAAGAAAATTAGATTTAATGTGTGATGTAGGTTTAGATTATTTAAGATTAGGAACAGCATCTACACATCTTTCTGGTGGGGAAGCTCAAAGAATAAAATTAGCAAAATATCTTCAAAAAAGACCAACTGGAAAAACTATTTATGTACTTGATGAACCAACAACAGGCTTACATATCCATGATATAGCTAAGTTGATCGAAGTATTGAATAAGATTGTTAATCATGGAGATACAGTTATTGTTGTTGAACATAATTTAGACTTAATAAAAATGGCTGATTATATAATTGATTTAGGACCAGACGGAGGAGAAAATGGTGGTGAAGTTGTTGCCACAGGAACTCCTGAACAAATAGTTAATCAAAAAGATAAATCTTATACAGGTCAATTTCTTGAGAAGTTTTTAAATGAGTAATGTTAGATTTTATTTAGACTATTTACCAATATCAGCCCATAACAATAATTTAAGATATATGTTCAAAAAAGATATTTGACTAGAAATAGTAAAAAATATAAGAGAATATAAAAAATATCAATGCGAGTTTTGTTATAAAACATTTGATAAAAATAAAACAAGCAATCTTAAATATTTGCATTGTCATGAATT
>JARHZT010000067.1 GCA_029258015.1 Malacoplasma sp.
ATTATATCTGAAAGAGAAGTGCATGTATTGTTAAGTGTTCAGCTCAATAAAATTTTATGAAACTCAGTTTGCCCAGAATGCTAGCATCAGATCAGGAAACAGAATATTAAAGAAATTATTATTGAAAATAATATTAATGAATATTTAAACAAAGCATCTTTATCCATAGTCATATTGCTTTGCATTTCAAAGAAATTATTGGTTAACTTAGATATCAAAAATCATTGAGATGAATTAATCAATACTCAAAACGTAGTAATAAAATAAATGAAAAAGATTTTTATTTTATCTTTTTTCTCTAAAAGTTTTAATAATTTCAGCATGTTTCATTCTTTTTTTACCTAATCATAGCAAAAAATAAAAAAAATTAGATATATTCTATCTAATTTTTATCTTTAATATAACCAAAATATGCAAATGATATGTTGTCATTAGATTGGTTTGTAATAGCTGTATTTATAAGTTCATTTGCTATGTTATCTTTATTAAAGCCATCATAACTTATAATTTCATAGATTGTGTTTAAGTCACAGAAATTGTAGAAACCATCTGAAGCTAAAAATACAAACATATTTTTCTTCATTTTTAAGTTTAAAAAACTATATTGTTGTTCATCTTCGATGTTAATAGTAATACAGTTCGTGATAGCCAATAATGAATCACCATATTTTTCAATTTCTTCTTCAGGTGTATCAATAGATAATAAATAATTTAATAAATTATGATCATCTGTTATTTGTTCACACTCTTTTTCAGAAATTAAATATGCTCTAGAATCACCTATTCAGAACAAGAATAATTCATTTTTAACAACTAATGCTAATACTAATGTAGTACTCATTTGTAAATGGTCGTTAAACTGCATTACATGGTCTCTCATTAGTAATTTAGATTTTTTTATACATTTTTTAAATCATTCTTCTTTATCAGACATTAGATATTCATTCTTTAAGAAACTGTTAATAAATACTTTAGCAACAATTTCAGAAGCTTTTTCACTTCCAGGGTAACTTCCTAATCCATCACAAACAATTACTAAATTGTCTAAAAGATTATTAGTTCCAGAGTATGCATAGTCTTCATTTTTTCTTCTAATAGCACCTATATCTGATTTATAAAAAAATAATTTTTTCAATTTACTTAAATTATTACTATTTAACTTCATCATTTTTTAATTCTACCATTTTTTTGACTCTAAGTTGACCACACGCAGCATCAATTTCGCTTCCTCTTTCTAAACGAATTGTTGTTTCTATGTGGTTTTTCTTTAAAATATCACAAAACTCTTTTGCCCTTTTGCTTCTAAAGAAATTATTTTCAATAACTTTATTATAAGGGATTAAATTGACATAGCACAGTACTCCATTCAATAATTTTGCTAATTCTAGTGCATTTTCGTCACTATCGTTTAATCCATCAATCAAAATATATTCAATTGTCACTCTTCTATTAGTAACTTTTATATAGTAGTTTAAAGCATCCATCAATTTTTCAATGTTATACACTTTATTGATTGGCATAATTTTATTTCTTATAGCATCATTTGGAGCATGTAAAGAAATAGCTAAATTAACTTGATTTTTTAAATCTGCAAATTCTTTTATTTTTTCAACTAAACCACAAGTTGAAACAGTAATTTTTCTAGGACTTACACATAATCCTTTTTGTTCTTTAATTACTTCAAAAAAATGAATTAAATTATCAAAGTTATCAAATGGTTCACCAATTCCCATAACAACCATATGAGATAAAGTATCATTAAAATTATTTTCAACAAATTCTTTAGCTATTAAAAATTGTTTAATAAATTCACCAACAGTAATATTTCTTTTCTTTCTGATTAAACCAGAAGCACAAAACTTACATGCCATGTTACATCCTATTTGACTAGTAACACAAACACTGTATCCATAATTAAATTTCATAACTACTGTTTCAATGTATTGATTGTCATGAAGTTTTAATAAAAATTTAACAGTACCATCTTTAGAATCTACTTGTTTTTTGTCTATTTCTATCTTGTCAAAATAAAAAATAGAGTCTAAAATTTCAACATTTTTTTTAGAAATATTTGTCATTTTATCAAAAGAATCAACATGATTTTTGTAAATTCAATCATAGATTTGTTCTGCTACATATGATTTAATTTCATTTTCTTTTAGTTTAGTTTTTAATTCTTCTAATGTTAATGAATATATTGATATTTTATTGTTTTCCATTTTAAGCTCTCATTTTATTTATTTAATTTGATTATCTAATTTATTTATTGATTTCACTATCTAAAATTTTTCAAAGTTCTTCAGCGGCTTGTCTAGCATTATCATTTAGAACTTGATAGTCATATTCATGAACTAATTTAATTTCAACTTTTGCTCTTTTAATTCTTTCTTTAATTTTTTCTTTAGTTTCAGTATCTCTTTTTTGTAATCTTCTTTTTAGTTCCTTGATTGATGGCGGAACTATAAATACTGATACATAGTGTTCTCTTTGCAAGATTTCTTTAACTTTTGTAGCACCTTCTACTTCGATTTCTAAGATAACATTTTTTCCTTCATCAATCATTTTGTGTAAATTCTTGATTGGAGTTCCATATTTATTTGAAGCAAATTCTGCTCATTCTAATAATTCATTGTTATCAATAGCTCTTTGAAATTCTTCATTAGAAACAAAAAAATAGTCAACACCATCTGTCTCTGATTCCCTTGGAGCACGTGTTGTCATTGATATACTATATACTAAATTTAAATGTGTGTCATTGATGATTTGATCAATGATAGTTTTTTTACCTACACCACTAGGCCCACTAATTATAATAATTTTACCTTTTCTAGACACTTAAAAATCCTAATTTTTTTAAATAAATAATTATAATTATTTTATATATAAAAAAGGATATTCTTTAATAATGTTTAAAAAATTAATTCCTCAATCTAGTTGATTAGTTTATGATGATAATCCCGTAATGAGAGAAAAAAATGAAGATTTAACATTTCCATTAAATGAAATGGATATTGAAGTTATTTCAAAAATGTTAAGTTATGTTGATGCTTCATATGAAGGATTAGATAAAAAATACAAAATAAGACCTGGTATTGGGATAGCTGCTAATCAATTAGGATATAAGAAAAAAATTATTTACATACGTTTGGATAACTCTACAGATGGTAAAGAATGTAGATATTTATTAGCAAATCCTAAAATAATTAAAACTTCGGTAAGTAATTCTTATTTAAGTAGCGGTGAAGGATGTTTATCTGTTGAAAAAGATCATAAAGGTTATTCAATTAGAAAATCTATTGTGTTTGTAAAAGCAATTGATGTATTTACTCAAAAAGAAATAGAAATTAAAGGTGAAGGTCTTTTATCAATGTGTTTACAACATGAAATCGACCACACAAACAACCTTTTCTACTATGACAGAATAAATAAAGAAGAACCTTTCAAAACAGAAAAAGATTGAGAAAGTATTTAAAAATTAATAAATATATCATAATATTATAGATAAAATAATATATACATAAATAAAAAGGTTAAAAGACTATGAAACTAAATGTGACAATAGAAATTCCAAAAAGATCAAATGTTAAATATGAATTTGATAGAAAAACTAAACAAATTTCAGTTGATAGAATCTTATTTGGTACAGAAGTTTATCCTCAAAACTATGGTTTCATTAAAGAAGCTTTAGATTGAGATGGTGATGAATTAGATGCATTAGTTGTTTCGGATCATAGCTTCATGCCAGGTGTTAATGTACCTGTTAGAGTTATTGGAGCTATGGAAATGATTGATGATGGTGAAACAGATACTAAATTAATTACTGTTATTGATTGTGATCCAAGATTTAAAAATATAAACAAACTTACAGATTTAAGTGAACACACACTTAAAGAAATCAAAAATTTCTTTGAAACTTACAAATTATTACAAAATAAAAGTGTAGTAATAAAAGGTTTCAAAGATGAAACATGAGCATTAAATGAATATAATGAATGTGTAGAGTTAATGAATAAATATGGTCAAATGGGCAAAGATGAATTCATTAACAAAATGAAACAAGAACACCCAGAAAAATATAGTGTTTAATGGAGGGAAAATATGAAAATTAAAGTTGAAATAAATCAATCAACATATACAAAAATAAAAAATGTTTATGAAAAATCTAGAGACATCTATGAAAAAATGAACTTATTTAGTGTAGATGACTTTGTAGCTTATATATTAGAAAACTTCTCAACTAGTTCAGATCAATTTGAAAAATTAAATGATCAAATGAAAGGTTTAATGGAAAATATTAACTTAGAAGACTTTAGTTTTGAAGACTTATTTAAAAATATAGCTAAAACAAATGCTGAAAAATCTAAAAAAGATTCTTTAGATGATAAAAAGCCAGAAAACAAAAAAAGCTAATTAAAAAGACATATATCAAAAGCGGGAATAACCGCTTTTTTATATGTCTTTTTTTAACTAAATTCTCTTAAAAAATATCTGTTAATAAGTTTTAATATCTCATCTTTTTTCCAATAATATTTCTCATTATTTTTTATAGCATGATTCAATGCACCAAATATGTAGTCTACTGTTGGATTGCTGTATTTTCTGTTTTTATCTTTATCAAAAAATCCATTAACAATTTTAGAATAATATTTATCATTAGTTCAACCCATATCATAAATAAATTCATCGATAGTAGAACCCATAAGTTTTCTTAAATCTTTAACAAAGTTCGAAACATCTATTGAGTGATTTTTATACCCTCATTGGTTTTTCTTATCAGAAAAATCCCTGGAATCATGATGAAACATATGACTAATAGTATGTTTTTTCATTCTAAATTCTCTTCTTCTCTCTTATTTCCTGTATCTTTTTTTCAAAATTATTAGGCTTATTTAATCTATAGTGATCAAAAGCTTTTTCAAAATCTGAAATTTCATACTTTCAATTTGTTGTGTTTTGAGGGTTTTGTTCGATTTGAACCATGACTCTGATTAAATTAATTTCAATATTTTCATATCATTTATCTATTTCTTTTCTTCTTTTTTCAAAATATTCCATGAATTTTTTATCATTTCTTATTTTGACATTCATATCAGCTATGATTCTATACATTCCAGTTCTTCAAACTTGTGCTTCATATAGATTCGGTGAGTATTGCAATAGTTTTTCAAATCTATTTTGATATTTAAATTCTTCAGCTAATTCATTATTTTTTGAATATCTATTTGCTAATATTTCTTCAATAGAACTACCTAAAGGACAAGATGTACATCCAAGTCTTGAAAATCTTAATGCATCTATATTATGTTTTATTGGGTCATATCCATATGCATCATTAATTCTTAAACCATATTGCCTAACATACTCTCAAACATCTTTTGATGTTCATAAAGATAATGGTCTACTCATTGGATGTTCTTTATTGTAGATATTACAACCATTTTTAATTCAAGATTGCTTTCTAAAAAGTGATTCATTTGCCATTGTTCCAATAAAACTCGGTCTTTTTTCGTGTTTTAATCCACCCTTAACATAGTCACAACATTTTTCAGAAAAGAAGTATTCTACTTTTTTACCTTCTTCATTTTCAAATGTAGTCATATCTGAATCTAGTAAGAATAATCTTTTATAAGAAAGTTTGTATCTAGCAGATTCTTCTATCCCAAAAGCTATTCTTGTAAGTAGATTTTTAGTTTTAGATCTTTTTAATCTATTTAACATAACAGAGATTTGTTTTGAGAAAATAGGATATCCTTTTGTCTGCAAAATTTCCACTCATGCCTTTTTTGGTCTAACAAAAAGCGGATCTTTTATATATTCACAATCTCTCTTATACATATTAGTGACATCTTTAATGAATTTGATTGTAGAAGGAAATGTAATTTCTATAGCATAAGCAGGAATCAAATAAATATCTGATTTGACTTGTTTGTGAACTTTTATCACTAAGTCAAATAAGACTGTTGAATCCTTTCCTCCACTAAAAGATATTAAAATCTCTTTATGGTTATTTTCTTTACATCATGCTAAAAACTCTTTTATTTTCTCTTCTGCGTGAAAAACCTTATCTTTTAAAGGCATCAAAAACACTACTTCATTAAAATGCTCTTTTCTTTCAATGCTGCTCAAAAAATCACCTAATCTTTACTTTAAAACCTATTTTTACCTTAAAGAGATATTATAGAAATATGTCTAAATTAACACCACATATAGTTGGTATTTATAGTGATTTTTTTGATAATTAAAAAAATATTGGTTGATACCAATATTTTTATTTTTTTGTTTTCTTTTTAGAATCTTTTTCTTTGTTTTCTTCTTTATTTTCCATTTCTGCAATTTCTTCTTTTGAATCTTCTGTTTTTGGATCACCAAGAATAACTACATCTAGATTTTTAAAATCTACATCAATGATTTTTTTAATTTGCTCATATGTGTTTTCATCAACATTTTCGAATTTTAAAGCAACATTAAAATTATTGAATAGTTTATACATTAAGTTGTTAGTTTGTAATGTTAATCATCTATTAACATTGTTTAGATCATCTACTTTTTCAATTATTACTATTTCATCTTCTTGTGTTTTAAAAAACTTTTCTTTAATATGAAAAACAAAAGAAATTTTTATTACATAGTTAATCTTTTTTGTTACAAAATCTTGCAAATTTAATTTCTTATTTTTAGATATAACTTTTTTAACCATGTATATATATGAAATAGAGACTACTGATGATAAAATTGCTCCTATTATAAATCCTATTGTTTCTGGATTTTTGAATGATTTTTCTAATTCCTGAATAAAACTAGATATATCAATGTTTTTTATTGCATCAATTATAGGTTTTGCAAATCCAGAAAATAAACAAAGTACAAATATACCACAGCAAATTCAACAAAATATATCAACCATTCAAACTCAAACAGATTTACCGTTAGCTATAGATGATTCATGTTTATAGTTATTACTTCTCATTAAATAACTAATTATAAAAAATACTAATTTAGTTTCTCTTTTTAAGTTTATATCTATGAATTCATTCAAGATTGTATAGTATCTATCAGGAGAATAATATTGACCTATCTTATGATTCTCATCAATCTCTTGTCAATGAGAATTCTTAATCTTTTTACCAGCTATTAAAATGTTCATGTTTTATCCTATAATTCAATTTCTCTTATATTTCCAAGATAAATATATCCTGTATATGGAAGCTTAAGTTTTAATTTTAAAAATGATGGGCAATTGGACTCATCATATATAGTTTTTTCTAATCTTTGTAATTTTAAAAAGTCATAAAAACCAGTATTAAAAAAACTTGTTGTATATAAATAAAAGTATTTCATATTATTTCTTTGTAAGTCTTCAAAAAAAGCTCCAAATAATGATTTTGAAATACCTTTTCCTCTATAATCTTCTCTAATATAAAGCAATAAAATTTCTGCTTTATTTTGAGTAAGCATTTTACAGTCATTATAAAGTTCCATAGAATTTTTTAATGTATCTATTTCAAACTTTATAAGTTGTGATTCTATCGGTTGTAAAATATTTTTTCATAAATATTTTTTTAATTCTCAACCAGATAAATCCATTGTTGAATTGTACTCATTGTACAATCTTTCTTTATTTGGAATTTTAAATAATAAAATACCAATTTTTTGATCTTCAGCATCCAAAATAAAATATCCATGTGTTGCTTTAGATAAAATATGTGCTGAAACATAATCACCCAACACATTTACTAAATCTATGTTTTCTTTTGTTAAAAAATAATCGTGATTCAAAAGTTCTTTAGCTAACTTTAAAACATCAAGATAAGACCAGCTTGTTATCTTCTCCAATTTCATCTCATATACCTCAAAAATATTAAAAAACTTTATTATTAAAATAAAAAAAGCGTTACTTATAGAATAACACTTTAAATTAACAAAAATTTAAATTTTACTTTTTACCAAGTTTAGCAAACATTCTTTTTTTGTAAGCTTCAACACCTGGTTGATCAAACGGATTAACTTCTAGCAATAAAGCACTCATTGCAACTGCTTTTGAAAATCATGAATACATATATCCAAATGTTTCTTCATTTCTTTCATTAACTTCAATTTTTAATACATCTAATCCCCCATCAACGTGGTGAGCATCAATTGTACTTGAAGCTGCTACTTTATTAACTTCATCAACTGTTTTATCATTAATGAAACTTAAACCATCTACATCATTCATGAATGATTCAATCTTTAAATCTTTTAAAGGAGTTTTAACTTCTATACAAGTTTCAAATAAAATCTTTTTACCATCTTGAATGAATTGACCTACTGAGTGTAAATCTGTTGTAAATAAACAATTTGTTGGGAATAATGCTTTTTCTTGTTTTCCTTCAGATTCTGCAAACAATTGTTTTAAGTGTTCTGCAAAGAATCTCATAGCATCATCATAAATACAATAAACTTCTACAGATTTATTGTTTTGTGAATATTCTCAGTGTCTTAATGCAGCATATTGATATGCTGTATTTTTTAAGATATCTGGGTTTTTAGTATCATTTAATGCTTTTTTACATCCTTCTAATACTTTTTCCACATCTAATCCCATTGCACCCATAGCAAATAATCCAACAGGTGTAATTGCTGAGAATCTTCCTCCAACATTTTTAGGAATTGAATAAGCTTTTATTTCTTTCATATTCACAAGTTTTCTTAATACACTTGAATCACTGTTTTCTGTTACACAAACAATTTTATCTTTAGCACCTTCGCTACCAAATTTTTCATATAACAAACTATAAAATATTCTAAAAGCTAAACCGATTTCTAGCGTTGTTCCAGATTTAGAAACAACTATTAAATAGAAATCTTCTTTTTTAAGTTTTTCTACTAAATTAGCTATATATGATGAAGACAAACTAGAAACATAATAAATATCTTTTTTTCTATTAAATTCTGGAAGTACCATATCAATAGCTGCTCTAACACCTATATATGAACCACCAATACCTAACATAACAATATTTTTGATTTTGTCATTTTGATATCATTCTTTAGAAAGTGATATAAGATCTTTCATTTCATTTTTGTCATAGTCAAAAGGATAATCTATTCAACCAAGCATTTCAGCTCCAGAACATCTCCTTTTTTCTATAGTTTTATTTATTTCCTTTATATCTTCTCTATAGCTTTCAAAAATTTTTGTAACGTCTTTTTTGCTTTTTAAGAAATTATTAAAATTTAATTTAATCATATTAACCTCATCATTATCTAATCATACTTATTTTTTAATAAAAGTTTCATAAAATTAAAAATCAGTTTTCAATTTTTTTATGTATTATTATAATATTTGTGATTTTTTAATAAAAAAATTTAACTTTAATTTAGATTATAAATTAACTATTATTACAAATTTATTTTGCTATTTAAATAGTGTGGAAAAATTAATTAAAATTTAATTTTTAATAATTTTAATGAATCTATAAATGTAAATTTAATTTTTATAAAAGATACCTTAAAATAAATTATTAATGGATTTAACAATATGAGAAAAAAATTAATTATATTCGGTGGGAGTTTTGACCCAATTCATAAAGGACATATTACTATAGCTAAAAAAGCTTTTCAAAAAATAAAAGCAAATAAGTTATTTTTTGTTCCTTGCAGTAGTAATTACCCAGGTAATAAACAAATAAGTGCTACAAATGAAGAAAGAATAGACATGATTAAATTAGCTATTAAAGATATTGATCATTTTGAAATTTGTGATTATGAAATCCAAAATGGAGATAAACCATCATATACTATTAATACAATTAGATATATTAAAGAATATTATTCTGAATATGATTTGTATCTATTAATAGGATATGATCAATTAGTTAATTTCAAATTCTGAAAAGATTATCAAGAAATCTTAGAATATGTAAAAATCATTTGTCATGTTAGAAAGATTAATTTTGATTTACTAAAAGAAATCGATTTCCCATTTATAAAACTTGGAATATTTAATATAAATACAAGTTCTACTGAATTAAAACTTGAACCTAGTCGTAAGTTTTTACCAGAAGAGATTATTAAATATATAAATGAAAATGGAGTTTATGGTAAAGAAAGATTGCAAGCTAATATGTCACCATATAGATTTGAACATTCTATGAGTGTGGCAAATATAGCTAAAGAGATAGCACTTAACTTTAAACTATATCCATTAGTTAAAAAAGCTTATGTTGCAGGTTTATATCACGACTATGCTAAAGAAGTTGAAAAAAATAAACAGATAGAGATAGCAACTAAAAAACTAAATATTAAAGATTATCCATCATGAAAGGTATTACATTCATATGTTGGAGCATATTTAATAGAGAAAAGATTTTTTATAGATGATTATCAAGTTTTAACAGCTATAAAAAATCATACAATCCCTAAAGATTTTTCTACATTAACTAAAATTGTTTATATTGCTGATAAGATAGCACCAAGAGAAGACAATAAAAATAATAGAGATTACTTAAGATGGGTTGATTTAGCAAAACAAAACTTGGATCAATGTTTTAGAACAATCATTGAATATTATCAAAATTTATCATGTAAGGAATAATTATGATCGGATTAATTTTTGCACTTAAAGAAGAAATATCATCAATAAAGAAATTGTCATCAGATATAAAAACATATCAATCTAATTTCTTTAAATATTTTATATTTCAAGTAAATGGTAAAGAGTATGTAGCAACTTATTGTGGTGTGGGTAAAGCAAATGCTGCAGCATGTACTGCTGATATGATTAATTCTTTTTCAGTTAAAAAGATTTTAAATATTGGTTCATGTGGTTCAAAAGATATGAATGTAAATATCTTTGATATAGTTTTAGTTAATAGAAACTACTACATAGATGTAGATGCAACAATTTTTGGATATGACTATGGTCAAATACCACAAGAACCTACATGTTATGAAAATAATAATAGTTTTGCTAAAGCTATTAAAAATATCTTAGATAAAAACGATGTTAAATACTTTTATGCAAATTGTGGAACTTCAGATAGCTTTGTAGATGTGAATAACTACAAAAAAATAAATAAAGATTTATTTAAAAAAATATCATGTATTGATATGGAAGCAGCTGCAATAAATCAAATAGCAACTAAAAGTAAAGTAGAATGTTGTTTTATTAAAATAATTTCAGATTCATTATTTAATGACATGAGATCAGATGAAGAATTTGATAAGAACATTAAAAAAATAGGAAACATGACTGTTGAAATCTTAAGAAAGATTTTAGAGACATTGTAATCCTATTTTTTTACATATACTAGTTTTTTACTATTAGATAGGTTTTCATCAAATACATGATTTTTAACTTTAAGTTTTTTTAAGTCTTCGATTGTGAAGTTTTCATATTCAGATAATAGATTAACCATTGTACCTCTACATATTTTAGAGTTTGTTGCAAGATTGGTTAATTTATTATTTTTTTTAATATAAAAAAATACATCTATAACTTCTACTTTATTTCTATCTATACCCTACTATATTCTTCACTAGCTAAGTTTAGTATTGGTTCATTACAAGATATTAAATGACTTGTAATTTTAGGGAATCAAAAGTCTTTTATCAAAGAGCCTTTATACATTAATTTACTATTCATGATTAATCTGTAGTTTGAAATTAAATCACTTGGTTTTAACCATCCATAATAACCACTTAGAATTAGTAAGTTTTTATTAGTGTTTTCTTGTTGTTTTTTATCCATTGATTCGAATGCAATATTTTTAAATTGCAAACCATCATATTTAAGTATTGCTTGTTTTTTATTATTTAAAAAATCTAATACAGATAAAAGCGTTTTTTCTTCTAATTTAGGATTTGCTTTTATTTCAAGTTCCTTCCAAATATTTTTATTAGCTTTTATCTCATGTTTTACCATTTCATTGATTTGTACTGCTTCTTTTTCATTATCTGGAATGGTATTAATTAGTAATGATGAATTGTTATCAACATCTTTTTGTGTTTTTGAAGGTGAAATAATTATTTTCATATTCTTAGTCCTTTATTAAATTAAAACATATTGATAATGTACTTAAAGTTATATCATTTTTTAAGATAGTTAAAATTTCGTTTTCACTAACTCATTTATTGTAGCTAACACTTTCAAAAATAGTTCCATCATTTGTTGGTATTTCTTCATCTAAATCTGTTGTATTAATTAGATAGCAAAATACTTTTTCATTCATTTGTGTAGTTGCTATACAACAGTGTTTTGAAACTATATTTTCTTGAGTTATTTTAATCCCGCCTTCTTCATAAACTTCTCTAATCATAGATTCATCTGGCGTTTCATTTTCTTCTATTGATCCAGTAATAGGACATGCATAACAATCATCTCATTTTTGTTTTTCTTCAATTTCAGGTAATGGCTGATATCTTATTAAAAAATATCTTTTATTATCTACCACCTTAAAACATAATGCTGCTATGCTATTTATTGTTCTTCTTTGCGCATAAACAAATCCTTTTTCTGTTTCAAACATACTTAAATGTTTAGTTTCATATAAAATCTTATTTTGTTTCATTTTTCGTTCTTTTCTTTGACTATATTATTTTATTAATATTTGCTATTAATAAATATTTTTATATATGTATTTATTTTAATTTATAATTTTTTAAAACTATTTTCGGAGAAAAAATGAAATTTGCAGAATTTAAAACACATAATAAAAGAACTTCTGGAATTATTTCATTTTCTACTACTATTTCAATAATAATTTCATACTTAATAGCATGATTATTAGTTGGTGAAATAGACCTGCTTAATTTAAAATGATTTATTACTCCTTTTCAATATATGAAAGATGGTATTTTAGTTACTAGAGAAATATTTTTTAATATGAATATTTTATATATCTGAATTGGAATAATAGGTTTATGTTTGTTTGTATTTAGTATCTTAAAATTCTGGTTACAAAAAATTAATTGAGATATATTGCCATTTATAGTTATGGGAAACATTATAGGGATAGTTTTATTCTGTACAGGATTTATCCCATATACTAAAGAAAATTCAATTTGAATAATATTAGCAAGATTTATTATTATAATTACTGCTGGTTTAATAAGTTTTTTCTCAACAAATGCAATTACAACTAAAATATTGTTGAGTGGAAATGATTCAGCTT
>JARHZT010000001.1 GCA_029258015.1 Malacoplasma sp.
AGTGAATTCGAAAACGATGGTAAAAACAATTATCAAAAATTAGCTAGACAAAATATTGATACAGGTGCAGGTTTAGAAAGATTAGCTTGTATATTGCAAGAAGTTAATACAAACTATGATACTGATGCATTTTTAGAACCAAGAGCCATTTTAGAAGATAAGTCATCATATAAATATGATGTATCTCTTTATTTTGAAAAAAATAAAGATCACACAAAAGTTTTTATCAACAAAAGTTTTGTAGTTATTATAGATCATATTAAAGCTTGTATATTTGCTATTTCAGATGGTGCTTTGCCTTCAAACAAAGATAGAGGGTATATACTAAGAAAACTTTTAAGAAGAGTATATTTCCATATGGATTTTTTACATATAGAAAAAACTACATTAGAAAAATTAGTAAGCAAAATTATAGAAATTAATAATGATTATTATGGTTATTTAAAAGACCACAAAGAAAATGTAATAAGTGTTTTATATAAAGAATATGATTCTTATAAAGTTGCTATAAAAAACTCTATTAAATATTTAATAAACTTAATTGAAAATAATGAGTTTTCAGAAGCTACATTATTTAAATTAGTTGATACATATGGATTCCCTATTGAAATAATCAATGAACTAAAAGAATCTAAAGATAATGAATTAAAAAAAGTAATTTTAAAATGTATTAATGATAATGAAAAGGAAATTATCATTGATAAGTTTAATATAGATTTTGATAAGTTTAACTTACACTTTGATGAACACAAAAAAATATCTAAAGGTAATAAAGAAATTAATGCTCTAGACAAGCAAAACACATCATTATTAAACTTAGAATTAAATTCTGCTTTTGATTATGAATTAAAAGAAAATCCAAGTGCTGAAATATTAAAATTATTTGATGATGAATTTAATGAAGTTGAATCATTAAATAATGAAAATGGATATTTTATTCTTGATATAACACCAATGTATGCAACAAGTGGTGGTCAATTAAATGATACTGGTTGAATAAACAATTATATTGTTGATAATGTTGCAAAATCTCCACAAGGATACCACTTGCATCATGTTGTAAATGCTACATTGAAAGTAGGAGAAAAATATGATGTAAAACATGATGAATTAAGAAGAAAAAAATTAATGGTTCATCACTCAAGTGAACACTTACTACACTCTGCTTTAAAAAATGTTATTTCAGAATCTATAAAACAAGAAGGTGCGTTAAAAGCTCCAGATAAATTTACATTTGACTTTTTCTATCATAAAAAACTTACAGTTGAAGAAATTAAAAATATAGAACAATTTGTAAAAGACATAATAAATAATAAAGTAGATTCTAAAACAAGTTTAGTTACTCTTGATGAAGCTCATGATATGGGTGCGTTAGCGTACTTTGAAGATGTATATAAAAAATTAAAAGGCAAATTAAGAGTAATTACTTTATGTGATAAATCTATAGAAATTTGTGGTGGTACTCACGTTAAAAACACTGATCAAATTTATGATTTTAAAATTTTAAACTTAACTTCTAAAGGAAGTGGTTCATGAAGAATTGAAGCTATTTCTGGAAAAGAGAACATTGATAATTTTATTAATGGTGAATATAAAAATATTATTAATGAGATCAATGAATTAAAAAATGAAATAGTTAATGATAATAATGAAGAAAAACCTGTTGAATTATTAAATAAGGATTTAAATAATCTTCATTATATTGAACTTAAATCAATTAAGGATGAGTTCAAAAAAATTGTAGCTATTATAAGAAATAAAAATGAAAAGAATTCTATAGCTCAAAAAGCAGCAGAACTAAAATCAACCATTATAGGTAATAAAGATATTTTCTATGATGAAGTTAAATATCTAGAAAATATAGATAGAAAAATACTAACAACTTCTTTAACTGAAATTATAAACGAAGCACCAAATAAAATATTTATTGTAGTTAATTTGGTTGACAACATTTATCAATACATATTTATATGTAATGATAAACTAAGTAAAGAAATAAATATTAATTTTAATGATCTTTCTAAAAAACTAAATCCTATGTTTGAAGGAAAAGGTGGAGGAAGAAATAATTTTGTTCAAGGAAGCTTTAAAAATATAGACAAGAACAAAATTAATGAAATAGTTTTAGAATATGCAAACAACTATAAAAAATAAATTATTAGGTATAGATTTTGGAACTAAAACAATAGGAATAGCTATATCAGATAGTAATAATAAATTTGCAGTACCATATTGTGAAATCCCAAATAATTCAAAGTCTTTAAAAGAAATTCATGAAATAGTAAAAGATGAAAAAATAGGAAGAATAATTTTAGGATTCCCAAAGATGAATAATGATTATGTTTCTGAAAGACATGAATTAATTAAAGAGTTCAAAAATAACTTAGAAATAGAGTTAAAAAACGAAATAGAAATTATATTAGAAGATGAATCATATTCCACTAAAAGTGCTTATGATTCTTTGTCTATTTTTAATTTGAAAGGGAAAAAGAAAAGAGAAAATAAAGATATGGTGGCAGCATCCATTATATTAGAGAATTATTTAAATAAAATGAGGTAACATGGAAAGATTACAACAATATTATGAATATGCTTTGTCAGCTAAACCTTCACATCCAATAGATTTAGATGCTGCACAATACATTTGTGACTTAATAAATGAAAGATATATTTATAGAATGCTAGAAGTTGGAAGTGGTATAGGATTTAGTGCTAATTATTTTGCATTAAATACTCATATGACAAGCATTACAAGCATTGAAAAAGAAT
>JARHZT010000013.1 GCA_029258015.1 Malacoplasma sp.
TCTACACTGTCTAAATTAACAGATGATTCACCAAGTTCAGAAGCTTCATCTAATCCATATTCTTTTTCATCAAAAATTTCATCACTTGAAATTTCTTGTGGTTGAGCATTGATTGTAGCTTTAGCTATGTCATCTCTTATTAAGTCATCTTTTGTAGTATCAATATTATCAAATTCACTTACTATGCTATTTAGTTCATCTATATCATTACTTGAAGCATCAGCTTCTTCATGAACTGGTTCTTCTACTATAGCTATTTCATCACTTGGTTCATCAGATTCTGAAGCTACTTCAATAACTTCATTTTCTTCCACTGGTTGTTCTTCTTCAACTGCTATTTCAGCTTCAATTTCTTCTACAGTGTTTTCATCAGCTTCAATAACTGCTGTTTCTTTATCATCTAAAATTTCACCAAATTCAGCAAAATCATTCATGTCATTAACATTAGAATCTAAGTTGTTATCATTTTCTACAAATTCAATAACTTCTTCAGTTTCTTCTTGAACTTTTTCATCTTCTGATTCACTTGAAGTTTCTACAACTGTTTCTTCAAATGGAACATTATCAAAATCATTAGATTCTTCTTTTGTTTCTGAAGTAGTTGCTTCTTCTTTGTTTTCTTCTACATCTTTTTCTACAACTTCTACATCTTTTTCTACAACTTCTGCATCTTTAGCTGATAATGTTGAAGGTCTATCAAGTGTTGGATTCACAGCACCTTCATTTTTCATGTATGTATTGTATACAAAAAAGAATAAATTTTTAATCTTTTTAAAACTTTTGTTAATAATCTTATTAATTTGTTTAATGTTTTCGAT
The DNA here is from genome assembly GCA_029258015.1 of Malacoplasma sp. Classification (GTDB taxonomy): domain Bacteria; phylum Bacillota_I; class Bacilli_A; order Mycoplasmatales; family Mycoplasmoidaceae; genus Malacoplasma. The sequence continues at coordinate 819 of JARHZT010000013.1, forward strand.
ATCTTCAATTAGTTGATCACTAGAACCAAAATTTTCTTTTACACAAACAATATAAACTTTGTCTGGATTAATTATATTTTTTAATATAAATTCTCTTAATTCTTCATCATCTGCAACATCGTGAAGTGACTTATTTAAATCAATGATTTCAACGTCACTTTCATTCAAACCATAGTCGCCTACAACTAATTGGTTGTCATCTGAAACTAAAATCTTTTTAAATTTCATAAACTGCCCTTATGCACAAATATGTTTTAATTATAATTTAAAAAAAAAATAATGCAATATTTTAATTTATTATGTTAAAATTAAATTTTATACAAAAAATGCATTATATTATATATTTATTTTAATTCAATAGTTTATTAGTAAAAATAACCCATTCTAAAATTTAAAGTTATATAATCAAATAATAAAGATTTTAAGGTTACTTTTATAGTTATGATAAACGCTAAAATAAATTTAAAAGAAGGTTCATCATTTTTTTATGGTTGAAAGCCTTTAATATTATTAATTAATGAATCATTTTGAAAAAGTTTTTTTGGACCTTTTTTTGCATTTATATTCCCACTAATATTTATCTCAATATTAGGTGTGGTATTAGGATACAACGAGGTTCTTGGTGGTTCACTTGCCATTTCTCCAATGGCAACAACAATTACTTCAATGCCTATGGCAATTTTTGAATTTAAAAAATCTTCTCTATTAAAAAGAATTGGTAGTACTCCAATAAAATCAGAATTATTTATATTGATTGTAGTGTTCTTTTATTTATTGGTAATTGCAGCATCAATAATATGATGTATTTTATTTGCAATGTTGTGTTTTGGTATTCCATATTGAAACGAAGGAAAAATAATGAATACTAATGGTATTGTATTAATAACTATGTCCTTTAAAGAAACATTGCAAAAAGTTAATTGAGGTGGTTTTATTTGATCTCAATTTTTACTAATCATAATTGGGTTAACTATCGGAATGAATTTAGTATCATTTTCAAAATCTTCTTTAACAATTCAAGCTGTTGGTACTACTATACTAATAACTTCTCAATTTTTTGCTTCAATTGTTATGCCATTAGGAATGGTTAGAGGTATTGAAGGTTTTTGATATGCAGGATATGTATTTTCACCTTTTAAACCAGCTGCTAATATGTTGTTAGAATCATGAAATGGAAATATAGAAATATCATTTTCATCACAATTAACAAATCCAATAAGAATATATGATTTCACATCTATGAGTAATCCTTTTAATGTAAATCAACCATACTACTATTTCAATGGAATTGGAAAAACATTTCTAGTATTTAACAAAACAGAAAAAATAGTATCACAAGTACTTCCGTTTGTATGAATATTACTACTTGGAAGTACATCAATTAAATTCTTTAAATGATCTGCTAGATAGGAAACAAATATGAATAGTAACAAAAATAAAAATATACATTTTAATGTAAATGAAATCAAAGATGAAGTAATATTATCGAATCTTAAATCTATTAAAGAAGAAAGTAAAAAAGATATTCAAAAATTCATTTTACCAAACAATCAAAATAATAATCAAAAGACAATAGAGATTAAAAATCTTAATAAATCATTTTCACACAAACATGTTTTAAAAAATATCAATTTAACATTGTATAAAAATGAACATATTGCATTACTTGGTGGAAATGGAGCGGGTAAAACAACGCTTGTAGAAATAATTGCAGGTTTAAATAAACAAGATAG
>JARHZT010000003.1 GCA_029258015.1 Malacoplasma sp.
ATACTTCATTATTGAAATATTGAAGCTATACCTGCAATACAACCAAAAATATAAGAGTTACTGTATATTAGCAACAAAAACATACAATAAATTATTTTCAACTAAAAAATAATTTATTATTAGTTGGGTTTCTATAAATAAAAAAAGACAAATAGAATAATTTGTCTTTTTTTATTTATATATAATATAGACTCCTGTTTGATATAATGATTTACTTGATAATGTTGTACTATCACTTGATAAATAAAAATATAAATTATCCTTGTTGACAATAATTTTTTCTTTTAAAAATAAAGATACAGTAAATTTTTTATATTCATTATTTTCTTCATAATGATAATCAAATTGAACATCAGAAATAAGATAATTGATTAAGGGATTTATATCATTTTTTATTTTCTCTTTTGTTTTCTCTTTTTCTGCTTCATTACTTCATTGCTTCATTATTATTTCTATAGTTTTATCTATGCTTAAAAGAGCATTATTGTTTATTGTGTTCTTGGAATCAATTATAGAATTATCATAACAACTTGTGGCAATTACTGGCAAACCAATTCCAAACCCTAGAATAGAAACAATAGGTAGTATTGTTTTAAATTGATTTTTCATATACAATCCTCATTTTCTTTTTTATTTTTAAAAGAAAATATATTTTCCACCTTAAATATAACATAATAAAAAATAATAGCAAATTACAATATTAGCAAAATATAACAACAAAAATAATAATAATTTTTGATCTTATGCTTAATTTTTAAATCTAATGTAATTGGATTTCATTTATTAGTGGTCGATGTTTTTTTGGAATATTTAAAGGAATAATGCTTTCACCTGTCTCTCCTCCGCCAGGACTAGGATTAGGGAATGGTATAGGGGAAGAAAGAAAAGATGAATTACTATTATTTTTTTTCATTTTAAATAGAGAAAAAAACAAGTTAATTTTTATAATTTTACTATTTATTGTTTTTCTTAATTTCATATATGTCATCCTCCTTTAACTAAATTATAAAAATAAATTTAAATAAAATTTGTATTAAATATATTTCTGATACTTAATTTATCTTATTTATAATAAAGGTGAAAAATGTATTATTATTTTAAATTTAGAAAATAAATTATAAAAATATAGTTACCAATATATTATTAAATGGATAACTCAAATAAGAAAGGATCTGATATTTATGAATAAAAAAATGCTTGGAATTTTATCATTAACAACTTTAGTAATTGGAATCCCGTTTTTTGCTATATCATGCTCTGTTTATAGTGGAGTTAATAATTCAATAGATACTAATAAAAATGAAAGTGGTGAAAATTTAATTAATGACATTTCATTTAATGAAATTCAATTAATGAATGTTCATCAAAAATTAATAAAATTATTTAAAAGATTTTCGTCTTTGGTACAAATTCAATCTTCAAGTATAAAAAAGGAGATAAATCCTATATTAGGTTACTCTGTTGAAAATGTAAATGTATCAATAAGTTCTATAAAATATGGAGTTCAAAAACATAAAGTAGAAATTATATTAGATAAAGGATTTATATTAGAAAAAAATAGTTCATATTTTGAAGTTGATAAAAATAAGTTAATTTCTAAATATGAATATGAAAGTAATATATATAGAGCAAATCCTAATGAAGGTGTATTGCCTTTAACTAAGTATGAAATATATAAAATAAAAGAGACTATAAACTATTATATGCATTATTTAACTTCTATAGATAATGTTGGTTATGTAGAAAACAAGTTAAATGAACATATTAGAAATATTAATGCACGTTTAAATGCTTATCTTCATAATGTATTAATTTATTTGCCAAGTCTAGAACAAGATAGATATGCATATAGGGCTAAAGTGAATGTTGTATTAGTTTTTAATTCAGATATAAGACTAGAAAATAATAGTGATAAAAATGTATCTATAAAAGATAGCACAGTTTTAAATATAGAAAATGTGGAAAGTCATATTTATGTGCCGCCAAAACCTTTATCTTATTTAGGGTTAGAAGCTTCTGAAATTAGAAAATTAATTGATATTTCAGAATATTGATTATTTGAGTTGTCTACTTCAAAGAATATTAATTATATAAAAAATATGCTTAATGAACGTTTTAGAAATATAAATGGACGTATCAATACTTATTTAGAATCAGTAGAACTTAAAGAATTACCATTAGAATTTTCAAATAATAGTCAAACAACATATAGATATTTTGATGTAATAATTAAATTTAACACTCAAATAAAAGCAAAAAAATGGGAAAATGATACTATTTGATCAATTGATTATGACAGATTAACTCTTAAAAATATTAAAAGTAATATTGAAGCTCACAAACAAATCACAATTGTTCCAAGTACTCCAAGTTTTTCAAAAGAAGTAATGAATAAAATAAAATTACTTTTAAATGATATGTTATCTAAGTATAAAACTCAAAATGACATAAATGAACAAAAGATAAAGAGTTCAATAGAAGATATAATAAAATCTAAAGATACAATCAGACAAATAATTATTGATAAAAATGAGGATTATACAAGTAGCTCTCCTAATGAAACTCATATGGATATAACTTATTTAAATGTTCATATAGTACTTTTTAAACCTATTTATGTCGATGATGGTGATGGATATCTTTATGAACCAGTAACAAATATTTTAAGTTTTCAAAGAATTGAGTCAGGAATTAAAACAATATATATAACTGAAAGTGATAAAGAACTTTTAAAAAATATTAATTTAGACTTAAATAATGCTTCTAATGATGTAAGAAAAGATACTGTAGCTAAAGGAAAAATCTCTGGAATACTTTCTTATGCAACATATAATGATGCTGTTGACAAAATAAAGAGATTTTTGTTAGGAGAAAGTGAATTTAAAATTAAATTTAGTGATGGATTTAAAAAACTTGTAAATGATAATAATATAGAAATAAAAATAAAAGAAAATCAAGGAGTAAAATACAATACAGTTTGATTTGTTTCGGTTGAGATTGATTTTAAAGAAAATATTAAAATTATTAAAAATAATGAACTTTTAAATCCTTTATTAAATGATGAAAAATATCCAGTTTCTTTAGAAGTAAAAAATAGCAAAATAATGTTATTAAATGTTAAAACAGGAATTAGAACTATAATAAATGGTAAAAAATTAGATTTAACAAATGTTGCTAATTTAAACAACAATGCAAATTTAAATATATATAGAGATATTGAGGCAACAACATTAAGATGAATTGCTTCTTACAAGAGTAAAAAAGAGAATTTAAATATTATGATTAATGATTTTATGAATAGATTTGTTAAATTAAATATTAAAGAAATACCAATAAATGTTAAAGTTATTATAACTAGTGATGAAAAAATAAATATTGTGTTTTCTTTCATGAGGTTAGTTCAAGAAAAAAATGGAGATGTATTAAATCCGACATATAGCGGAAATACAATGACATTTAATGATGTATTAAACCAAATTTATTAATTTTTTAGTTATCATTATACAATATTAACAAAAAGACCTAATAATGGGTTTTTTTGTATTTTATAATTAGTTATTTAGTTAATATTTAAAATAAAGGTTATTATTTAATATAAATACTATTTATATAAAAAATTATAGGGTATTAAGTAATTATGGCAAAAAAAGAGATAATAATTGGCAAAGTAGAACTTAAAGAACAGAAAAATGAGAATGTTGATGAGACAAATGAACATAAAGAATCTGGTAATGATGTTCAAAAGAAAACTAAAATAAAAAAACAAACATTTAGAAGATATTTTTATGGTGTAGGTAAAGAATTTGAAAGAATTACATGAACCTCTAAAAGGAGTTTGTTTAGTAGTTTTATAGTAGTGGTTGTTATATTGACTTTCTTTTCAATAATATTCACACTTATAACATTAGGAATAACAGTTTTAATTTAGGAGAATTTTATGGATAATCTTTCAGAAAAAAATGAGAAAAAACTTCAAGCTAAGTGATACATTATTACATCAATTACAGGTAATGAAGATGTAGTATATAAAAATATTGAAGATAAAGTAAGAGCATATAAATTAGAAGAAGTAGTTCAAGAGATGAGATTGTTAAAATCTAAAGAAATCACTGTAGAAGTTTTTGGTGGAATTGATAATCCACCTCCAAAAAGAATGATTTCTTCTAAAACTATTACTTGAGAAACACTGCCGGGAAATAGATATAAGAAAACTAGAATTAGAGAAATTAATAGATTCCCAGGATATATTTATATCAAAATGATAATGATGCCAGATGCTTGATATATTATTAGAAATACATATGGTGTTACAGGGTTTGTAGGTTCATCAGGTAAAGGTGCTCAACCAATACCTATGTCTGATGAGGAAGTAGAAAATCTATTTGATCCAAAAAACAATCCAGATATCATTATCAACAAAGGCGATGACATTAATACTCATGTAGAAGTTACTATTGATAAACCTGTTGAATCTGAAAAGAAAATAGAATTCTTAGCAACTTCAGATGATGCAACTTTTGATAGTGATGGATTCTTTGATTCTTCATTAAGTAAAAATTCTGCAAGCAAGAAATTTGAAATTTTTGAAGAAAGCAAACCAGAAGCTGAAATTGATTTTACTCCACTTGATTATTTAGAAAATCATGAACAAATTTTAGAACAAAAAATTATTGATCTAAATAAAGAAGAAACTAAAAAAGAAGAATCTAATGAATTATTTAAAGATTCAAATGCTAATAATAAAAAATATTTAGATTTCTCTGTAGGTAATACAGTTGAAATATTGGCTAATTCATGAGAAGGTCATGAAGGTGAAATAGTTTCTTTAGACCCTAAAAATAATAATGTAGTAGTAGCAATTGAAATGCTTGGAAGAATCAATAACATAACATTATCTATTGATGAAATTAAAAAGAAAGCATAAAACTTAAAAAAATTAATCTTTTAAGAAAAAAAGAAATAAAATGTATTTGTATTACATTTTATTAGTAATAGAGCAAAGGGGAACCTTTGCTCATTATTTTTTTATATAGGAGAGAAATTAATGTCTATTAAGAATATGTTCCCTTTGCTAGAAAAAATAGCAGCTGAAAAAGGTGTTTCTAAGGAAAAGATTGTAGAAATATTAAAAATATCAATCGAAAAAGCTTATTTAAAAGAAAACCCTGATGTTATTTTTGAAGCAGTACTAGATCCTGAAAAAGAAACTATTGAACTTTATGAAAAGAAAATAGTTGTAGATAAATCAGAAGATGAAATTGATGATGACAAAGAAATTAATTTAGAAGATGCTTTAAAAATTAATAGTAACTATAAATTAGGTGATGAAGTCCATAACAAAATAAACATATCTGATTTTGAAAGAAGAGTTGCAGGACATGTTGCTCAAGTTTTAAGTCAAAACATTCATGAGATATCTAGTAAAAAAGTTTATGAAGAATGAAAAGATAAAGTTGGATATATCATAAGAGCTGAAGTTGAAAAAAATGATGACAGATTAGCATGAGTTAGTCTTGGTGATACTAAAGGGGTTGTTTTAAAAGCAGATCAAATTCCAGGAGAAGAATTAGTAGCTGGTAAAAGTTATTTATTTCTAGTTAAAAAAGTTGATCAACAATCTAAAGGATGACAAATCATTTTATCTAGAACAGATGAAAAACTTTTAAAATTCATCTTAACTAATGAAGTATCTGAAATTAAAAGTGGAATGATTCAAATTAGAAAGATGGCTAGAATAGTGGGATATAAAACTAAAGTTGCATTATCTGCTACTCAACCAGGAATTGATGCTATTGGAATTACTGTAGGTCCTAAAGGTGAAAGAATTAAATCTATTTCTCAACAGTTAAATAATGAAAGAATAGATGTAATTTTATATGATGAAGACCCAAGACAATTCTTAGTAAATGCATGTCATCCTGAAAAAATAGTTGGTTTAGAAATAAGTGATGATGAAGATAGACCAGAATCTAAAATAGTTACAATAGTTTGTGAAGAAAGCTCATTATCTAAATTAATTGGTAAGAATGGTATAAACATCAAATTATTAAATCGTTTAACTGGATGACAAATAGATATTATTTCTAAAGATATTGCTCTTGAAGATGATGTTAAATTTGAAGATGTAACTTCATTCACTTCTTCTAAAGTTAAACAAACCAAATTCACTAGTGCTTCAAGTTATTCTAATGAAACTAGAAATGCTAAAGGATTTAGAGGACAATCTAATAGACAATCATTTAGAAACAATAACAACAATAACAAAGACTTCATGTTTAAAAATACATTTGATGATGACACAACATTTGATAATTTATATGAAGGGATTCAAGGAATTACTGATGAGGATGTAGAAAACTTAATTAACTTTGATATAGATAACAATCCTAAAAAGAAAAGAAAACAAAGAGAAGATGATGAAGAAGTGGTATTGGTTGCTGGAAATTATGAACCAGACTTCTTATCAGATGATGTTGAAACTTTAGATGAAACTAATGATACTAAAGAAGAAAAAGAAGAAGTAGTTGTTGAAACTAAAGAAGAAGTTAAAAAAGAAGAGCCTGTAAAAACAACAACAATTGATTTAGAGTCTTTTGGGTTTAAAGAAAATAAAAAACCTAAAAAAGAAAATAAAAAACCTAAAAAAGAACCAAAACAAAAGAAAGAAAAAATTAGTTGAGATGACTTACTAAATGAAGATGTGGATTACGAAGAAGAAATTAGCAATGTTGATGATTTAGATGTAGATGATTTAGATAACTTAGAACTAGATGAAGAATAGTGGAATGGGGGAAAGATGAAAGTAAAAAAGACTAAAAAGAATAATTATAAAAGAACAGATAATCGTTCTAATATAGACATTAAATCCCATTTTAAAAAAGTTGAAGTTGGAATCAAAAATGGTGTGTTCATTTTTGTTAACAATTTAACAATAGATGAGTTTTCAAAAAAACTTAAAAAACCAAGTACTGAAATTATTAAATACTTATTTTTAAAAGGTATTAACTGTAATTTAAATACTTTATTAAATGAAGAACAAATGGGTGAAATTTGTTTAGAGTTTGGATATGACTTTAAAAAAGAAGTTCAAATTAATGAAGATAATATTTTAGATAATATTTCATTTGATGACAAACAAGAAAACTTAACTAAAAGACCACCAATTGTTACAGTAATGGGACATGTTGACCATGGTAAAACATCACTATTAGATGCTATTAGAAAAACTAGAGTTGTTGACACAGAAGCTGGTAATATTACTCAAAGTATTGGTGCTTATCAAGTTGAATGAAAAGATAACTTAATAACATTTTTTGATACACCAGGTCATGAAGCTTTCAGTGAAATGAGGGCTATGGGTGCTGATTTAACAGATATAGCTGTTATTGTTGTGGCAGCTGATGATGGATTAAAACCACAAACCGAAGAAGCAATAGATCATGCTTTATTTGCTAAAGTTCCAATTATTGTATTTATTAATAAAATGGATAAACCAGGTGCTAACATTGATAAAATTTATGCACAATTATCTGATAAAAATGTTGTTCCAGAAGAATGAGGTGGAAAAACAATTGTTGTAAAAGGTTCTGCTATTAATCAGCAAGGTATTGGAGAATTATTAGAAGCAATTATTTTAACTTCAGAAATTATGGAATTAAAAGCTAATAAAGACAGAGTTGCTAATGGTATTACTATTGAAGCTAGTTTAGACAAAGGTGAAGGACCAGTAGCTGATTTATTAGTTCAAAGTGGTACACTTGCTATTAATGACTACATTCTAGTTGGTCACTATTATGGAAAAATTAGAAAAATGGTTGACTACAATAGAAAAGAAATTAAAGCAGCTCCACCATCAACTCCAGTTAGAATTTCAGGATTAAATGGGGTACCAAGTGCTGGTGATAAATGAATAGTTACTAAAAATGAAAAAGAACTAAAAGAATTAGCACAAAGAAGACAAGAAAGTTTAAAACAGAAAAAATATACTAATGTTGCAAGTAAATTAAAAACTGTTGATGATCAAAAAATTAAAGAAGTAAATATTATTTTAAAAGCTGACAACCATGGTTCTATTCAAGCTTTAAAATCAGTAATTGATTCTATTAATATTGAAGGTACAAAAATTAATTTAATTCGTTCATCAGTAGGTTCTATTACAGAATCTGATATTAACTTAGCAAGAGCTGCAAAAGCATTAGTCTTCTCATTTAATTTAAAAACTAATCCAACTGTTTTAGAATTTGCAAACTCAATGGGTATATCTATTAAAAACTTCTCAATCATTTATGATGTAAAAGATGAAATTGAAAGAGTGTTAAAAGGTAAGTTAGATCCTGTGTTTGTTGAAAAAGCATTAGGACAAGTTGAAATTAGACAATTATGAAAACACTCTTCAGTTGGTACAATTGCAGGTTGTAGAGTAATAAGTGGTGAAATTAAAAGAAATGCATTAGCAAGAATTTATAGAAAGAAAGAATTAATAATTGAAAATGCAAAAATTGATTCTTTAAAACATGGTAAAGAATCAATAGCATCTACATCTGTTGGAAAAGAATGTGGATTTACATTAGAAAATTTTAATGCCTTTATTGAAGGTGATATAGTTGATATATATGAAATAGTAGAGGAAACTAATGACTAGTATAAAAAGAGAAAGATATGAATCTTTAATTAAAACTTTAGTATCTAATGCTATTTATAGTGAAGTTTATAATCCATTAATTAGAATGGCAACTGTACACTATGTTAAACTTTCTAATGATATAAGTGTTGCAAAAATTTACATAAGTTGTCATGATAAGACAAAAATTGGTAAAATTTTAAAAAAGATAAATGAAGCAACGGGATTTTTTAGAACAATACTTGCAAAAAATTTAGATTTAAGAAGAGTGCCAAGATTGGTATTCTTGAATGATGATGCTTTAGATAGAGTAGATCATATTAATGAAATTTTGGAAAGTATTAAAGGTGAATAATAATGAGTGATAAAAACGAACAAGAAAAAATGCTTGGTGAAGGTTCTGAACCTGAAAACAATACAACAAGTGAAGAAAATATAGAAACAAACCAAAATATTGAACCAGTAGCAAGTTTTGATAACAACACTAATGCTTCTGAAACAACTTATCCAGAAAATGATAAGAATGCTGTTTTCTTTGAAAAGTTTGAGAAATCTAAAAAAGATTTCATGAAAGAAAAAAGAAAAGGTAAATGAAGTGCAAAAAGATCAATGATGGAAAAGAAAAGATCATTGGGATTTGATGCAAGATTAAGAGAAGAAGAATTTGTAAAAAAGATTTGAATCTATTTTGCAATAGCAGCATTAGTTATGTTAGCTTATGGATCTGTTGTAATGGGTTTTTTAGGTGATAAATTTAATGGAACTACAGATAACAAATGAGTTTTTGCAAACTATTTTTCAGCAATGACAAAAACATCTGTAATATTTTCAGGGATTGCTATTAGTTTAATTCCTCTTCCATACTTTTATTTATTATCGGCATGATTTATTGGTATAAACAATATTCATCAAAATAAAGCATTTGTGGTTACAAATATTGTGATATTGATATTATCAGCAATATTATTACTAATCGTAATACCAATGTCTACATATATATTTGCTGAAACATTAGGATTTAGACCTATTATTTCAACAGAAACACCACCAGCTGAATAAAAATATTAAGATTAGTCTTAATATTTTTTTATTTTACCTTTTTGAAATTGTTAAGAAATAATTTAATCTAAAAGGTATAATATTAATTGCATTTCAATATTAAAAAACATTTTAGTGTATATTGTTAATGCACTCTTTGCCGAGTTTTAGGCTATTATCCAGAAAGAGAGATACTTTAATGTCAAAATATGAAATTATGGTTATTATTGATGGAAGATTAAAAGAATCTGACGCAACACCAGTAATAACTGAACTTAAAAACATTTTAAAAAGTGCTAAAGACTTGAATGTTGACTCAAAAATGGGTCTTAGAGATTTAGCTTATCCAATCAAAAAAATAAATAGAGGTTATTATTACATATTAACTTTTAGTAATGATGAACCTAGTGAAATAAAAGAATTTAGACGTGTCGCTTCAATTAAAAAAGAAGTTTTAAGACAACTAATAATTAATCTTGAAAAAGATTATGGTTATAAAGCAACAATTAATCCTAAAAAAGTTGCTAAATCAGAATTTAGAAAAGAAAAATATAGAAAAGCTAAAGAAAACTTCTTAGCTGAACAAGAGAAGATAAAAAGAGAAAAGGATACAACACCTGTTAAATTAACAGATGTTTAGTTATAAGGGTAGATAAACGATGAACAAAGTTTTTATGGTAGGAAGATTGGCTGCTGATCCGCAACAATTCATAACACAAAATGGAATCACACAATCAAGAGTAACAATAGCTTCAAGTGATAATTGAAATAAGAATGAAACATATTTCTTTCCTTGTGTTGCATGACAATCACAAGCAAACTTCATTAACACTTATTTAAAAAAGGGAGATTTAGTTGCTATTGATGGAAAACTAATTAGAAGAAGTTACCTTACTAAAGAAGGTAAAACTAATTATGTTATGGAAGTTGTAATTGAAGTGGTTAAGCCATTATCAAACAATAAAAACAACAATAATAATATTCATAATGAATATCCATCATCTATAGATGAAAATTTTAAATCTGCTGGAAATAATTTCAATAATACAACTAAAAACAATTCACTAAATGATGACACAAAATTAAATGAACTTAAAGATATGATTGAGAATGAAAAAGATCTAACTAGTGGTGATGAAAATGATCCATTCGAAATCAACAATGATGATTCAAGTGATGATGTAGTTAACTTAGATTGATTAAAAGATTTTTCAAATTAATTATTTTAATTAAGGAGAAAGACTATGAATGACAAAATCAAAACAACAAAAGCTAAAACTGTTACTAAAACAGAAGACAATTCAGTTAAAAAAAGTGAAGTAGAAAACAAAAATATTAAAGTTTCAAAAGAAACAACAGGTAATGAAAAATCTGTTAACACTAAACCAAACTACAAATCATACAATAAATCATATGGTGGAAAAAGAAGAAAAAAATTCTGTAAGTTCTGTGCTAAAGGTATTGAACATGTTGATTACAAAGATGTTGATATGTTAAAAAAATACTTAAACCATCATTTAAAAATTATGGGTGCTAGAGTAACTGGTACTTGTAGCAAACACCAAAGAAGATTATCTAATTCAATTAAAAGAGCTAGAGTTGTAGCATTGATTCCTTTTATTATTCAAGACTAATTAAGGCTTATTTCCAAAAGAACTGATATTTAATTTCGGTTCTTTTTTATTTGATTTAAAAAATAAAAGCACTTCAAAATTTATTTTGAATAGAATTTAAAATGGAGCAAAAAATGATTAAGAAAATATACATATCTGGTTCTTTGTTTAATGAGGCTGAAATAAAACAAAGAAAGTTTGAAGGAGATGAAATTAGAAAGAATTTCCCCTCAATAAAACTTTATAATCCTGCTGAACAATCATTTAATACAAATAAAGAAAATATGACTAGTCCTATTTCTTTGTTTAATAAATGTACCAAGCAGATTGTAGAATCTGATGTATTTATTGCAGATATAACAAACTTTGACCCAGGAGTTATGATGGAATTAGGAATTGCTATTGCAATTAAAACTAAGCATATCATTTGTGTAAATTCTGATATTAGATTACCAAATGCATATCACTATGATATTCCCTCATACTCAATTAATCATTATGCTTTAGGAGCTATTTTAAAATATGGTAAATTAGTTTCAAGTTTTGCTGATGCTATTAAAGAAATAGAAAATATAATTAAACAATAGAGGTATTATATATGGATATTAAAAAGTACACACAGATGATTGATCATACTAAATTATCTGCTAATGCAAGTAAACAAGAGATTATAGAACTTTGTAATGAGGCTAAAGAATTTCAATTCTTTTCAGTTTGTATTAACCCTTATTACATTGATTTAGCTAAAAAAGAATTAAGTGGTTCAAATGTTAAAGTTTGTACTGTAATAGGATTCCCTTTAGGACAAAACACAACTGAATCTAAAATATTTGAAACAGTAGATGCTATTCAAAAAGGTGCTGATGAAGTTGATATGGTGATTAATATTGCTAAATTAAAAGAAGGTGATATTGATTATTGTGTAAACGAAATCAATCTTATTAAAAAAGCATGTAAAGATAAAATATTGAAAGTGATTGTTGAAACATGTTTATTAACTGAAGAAGAAAAAGTTAGAGCATGTAATGTTATCTTAAAATCAGATGCTGATTTTATTAAAACTTCAACTGGTTTTTCAACTGGTGGAGCTACTTTTGAAGATATTAAATTATTTAAAGAGAATGTAAAAAATGATAAGTTAATTAAAGCAGCTGGTGGAATTAAAACTGGTAGCGATTTAATTAAAATGGTAGACCTTGGTGCTAATAGAATTGGTACATCTAGAGGTGTAAGTCTAATTAATGATTTACTAAATGGTGAAGATTCTAAAAATAGTGCTGATGGCGGATATTAATAAACAGGAATTATTTGTTATTGATTTTTTATCGTCTATGATAAAATAAACATTGTTAATTCTGTAATTTTTAAGAAGGAGTTTAAGATGAAACAAGATATTCATATGAAATCACATAATGTTGTGTTTACTTGTGCTTCTTGCAACAATAAAGTTGAAATTAAATCTACTTTAAAAGATAGTGAAGTAGCAATTGATGTTTGTGACAAATGTCACCCATTCTACATTGGTTCATCAATTAGTCAACAAGTTAAAGGAAGAGCAGAAAAATTTAGTAAGAAAATTGCTAGCGCAGATACAACAAAAAGCAAATCTGATGCTAAACCAACAAAAAAACAAAACAAAAAAATCATCAATTCTCTTAATAATTTATAGTTTACTGACTACTAACAAGATAACACATAATAAAGATGTGTTATTTTTTCATTTTTATATAGAAAGGAAAAACTATGATTTATAACACTAAATTGTTTAATTCTGTTAAAACTATTGAAGATAAATTTCATGAATTAAATAAAGAACTTGAAACTACTACTGATATTTCATTGCTAAGAGAATACAACAAGTTAATTAAGGATATGACACCGATTGTTGAAAAGTTTGCTGAATTTAAAAAAACAATTTCAGATATTGAACAATCTGAAAAAATTTTAGAAACAGAAAAAGATGCTGAAATATTAGAATTGGCTCAAATGGAATTAAACGAAAAAAAACCATTAATAGAAAAAATGGAACATGAACTTAAAATATTGTTACTTCCAAAAGACCCAAATGACGATAAAAACGTTATTGTTGAAATGAGACCAGCAGCTGGTGGTGATGAGTCTTCTATTTTTGTGGGGGATTTATTTTCTGCTTATAAAAAATATGCTGAAATGCAAGATTGAAAAATTAAATTATTAGAAGTTGATGAAACTTCACATGGTTATGGTTTTATTTCATTTATGATAAGTGGGGAAAATGTTTATTCAAAAATGAAATTTGAATCAGGAGTTCATAGGGTTCAAAGAGTACCAGCAACTGAATCTAAAGGTAGAGTTCATACATCAACAATAACTGTAGCTGTATTGCCTGAAGTTGAAGATGTAGGAGTTGTTATTAATAATTCTGATTTAAGAATTGATACTTATAGAGCATCTGGTGCTGGTGGACAACACGTTAATAGAACAGAATCAGCTGTAAGAATTACTCATATTCCAACAGGAATTTCAGTAGCTTGTCAAGAAGGTAAATCACAAATAGAAAACAGAGAAACAGCTATGAAAATGCTTCGTTCTAAATTATGAGAAAAGAAAGAAGAAGAAAAAAGAAAAAATATTTCTGATTTAAGAAAAGGACAAGTTGGAAGTGGTGAAAGAGCTGAAAAAATAAGAACTTACAACTATCCACAAAATAGAGTTACAGATCATAGAATTAACCTTACGTTAAATAAATTAGACATTGTAATGCTTGGAAATATGAGTGAAATTATTG
>JARHZT010000049.1 GCA_029258015.1 Malacoplasma sp.
CTAAAAGTAATTTTAGTAATGATAATGAATTTGATATTGAAGTTATAGATGATATTCAAACTTTTATTATTAATAATAAAGATACTAAAGAACCAATTTATATAATTGGTGGGAAACAAATTTATGATCAATTTATAAAATATAGCAAGATATTAATAGTATCTAAATTATTTGATAAATATAACTGTGATTTATATATGGATAACTTATTCAAAGGATTCAAACAAGTTTATTTTGAAATGTTTGATGATTTCTTTGTAAACATTTATTCAAGAGAAATCAAAAAATAATATTATTATCTAATATGGTAATAATGGAGTCTATATGGAAAGAGTTGCTAAATTTGAATTAGTTAGTTTAAAAGAGTTTCAAAGAAATTTTTCAAATGATGTCTTTGAAATTTACACAAAGCTTAGACTTCCAGCAAGAGCAACTAAATATAGTGCTGGTTATGATTTTTACTCTCCATTTGATTTTTGTTTAAAACCAGGCAAATCAATAATCATTCCTACAGGTATTAAAGTGAATATGAGATCAGACTATTTTTTAATGCTTGTCCCAAGAAGTGGATTAGGTTTTAAGTTTAAATTACAATTAGATAACACCCTAGGTGTTATAGATGCAGATTATTATTATTCTAAGAATGAAGGACATATATTTGTAAAGATTACAAATGATAATAGAGAAAATAGTGATCTTCATATAAAAAGAAGCGATGCATTCATTCAAGGTGTGTTTTTGAAGTTTGGTATTACAAATGATGATGAAGCTAAGCAAAAAAGGGATGGTGGATTAGGAAGTACTACCATAAAAAGTGAAAAAAATAACACTTTTTTACTCTAGAAATTTGAAATTCATTTTTATAGTGCTATAATTATTATAAGTGGTTGCATATCCACTATAAAAAATATGTTTAAAAATTAAAAATTAAAATTTATTATAAAAAAAATGTTTATACGGATTTAACATTATTATCTGTGTAAAAAAGTGTAGATTAGTTTTAGTGTAGTTAAATTTATTTAAATTATTTTTTAAAGACTTGTTTTATCTTTATAAAACTTTGTTCATAAAAAATATCCTTTTAAATTTATCCTTTATTAAAAAAACATAATTCATTTTATTGAATCTCCTTTTTATTGTTATTAATTCGTATGTTTTATTTTTCCTTATTTTAAAGTTAAACAATATTTAAAAAATTAACACTAAATAAATTTAATAATACTAAAGAAAATCTAATATAACACTAAAAATACACTCAATATTAATGTAAACCTATAAACAAAACTAACCTAATTATATAAAAACTAAAAAAATTATTAAAAAACAAACAAAAAATTATCGTCTAACAATCTTATATATTCACAACCTCTACCAAGTGTAGGGGTTTTTTTACTTTTATGATGATTTTAAAATAGCTCAAACTATTGAATGATTAAAAATGTGTATTAAAATTAATTTATTACAGGGGTGCAAAATGGGAGTCACAAAAACTTTATTAAAAGTCAGCAAGATATGTGTTGGGTTGATCGGTACTTTAACAGCAGGTATTTGTTTAGGTATTGGTACATATGCTACAGTTAATGCAGAACAAAATAAAACCATGATTTCTAATTTTATTAATGATGTAAATACATCAGTTAATCAAATTGATGAACAAATAAATGGTAATAAAGAAAATTCTATTGATAGTATTTTTGATCAAGTTAAAAATGGTTTAACAACTTTAAAAGATGCTAAACAAACAGTAAAGGATTATATAAATACAGCTATATTAAAAATAGAAGAACAAATAGTTGAATTAAAAAAACAAAGAGATAATGTTGTGGATGAATTAGGAAAACTTACACTTCCTCCTAATACAAATTATCAACAAACAATAGATGACACAATAAATGTGTTAAATTCAACATTAGCTGAAACTGACAATATTTTAAATGATGTAAAAACATTTGATAAAAAAATAGATGCAGTAGCAGATATAGATGCTTTTGAAAGAATTGTGAGTGAGTTGAATCAAACATCTGATAAATATTTCAAGCAAATAAAAGATCTTCAAAAAATTTTAGAAGTTGAAAAAGTTAATAAATATTATGACATTATAAGTCAAACTATGTATATAGTTGGTGCTTCTGTATTTGGATTATTAGTTGTAGGTTCAATAATATCATTTGTTTTATACAAAGATGTGGACGGAAAAATAGTTTCTCGTTTTAGAGCAAAAAAAGACCTAGAAAAACACTTGAGAAAAATTATTGATAAAAACCCTGAAATTATTCATGAGATAGAAAGGAGATAACTATGAAAATACTTAATGGTTTTAAAAAAGTTGCAAAGTTTTCAATTCTTGGATTAGGTGTTTTATCTGTATTTGGTGGTATAGTTGGTTCTTCTTTTGCACTTCAAAATGAACATGTAATAAAAAATTATATTTCTGAAGTTGCTACTGATGCAAAAAAATCAATAAGAGATATAAATTTGCAATTGAAGGATACAAAAAATAATGCTACTTCTACAACTGATTATGTTAAAAATGTTGTTGATAGAATAGTAAATTTAGTAAATACAAAAACAGATGAAATTAAAAATATAATAGTTGAAGTTAAAAAGATTCCCAAAACTGAAATTATTAGTTCACAAATGGATAGCATAATTAATAATTTAGATTCATTAAGAACAGAAACTATTCCTGGAATTAAACAACAAGTAAATGATGGTACAAAACAGGTTGAAGATTTTTTAGAAAGTGAAAACATAAAAAATGCTGAAAAATTAATGGATGATGTTCAAAAGACATTAGATGATGTAAATAACTACATAAATGATCCTAATAATCAAATTTGATTTATTTATAATTCAGTATTCACTGTTGTATTAACTATTTGTAGTTCAATTCTTGCTGCATTAGTTGTAGGTTATATTTTAAGATTTGTTTGATACAAAAAAGTTGATGGTATTTGAGTTAGAAGAACAAAAGTTACAAGAGATACAGTTAAACATGTTCAAAAAATATTAAAAAAATACCCAGAACTTTATGACATCATAGAAGAAGAATTAGAAGTAAAACGTTTAGATTATAATGATTGAAAATAAATAGTTGCAAAAGCAACTATTTTTTTATTGTCACTAAAAAACCGAATAGATAAGATATTTAATAAAAATAAAATTAAAATAAGTTTTGATAAAATTAATAGAAGTTAATTATGAAAAAATATGATTGTTTAATTATTGGTGCTGGTCATGCTGGATTAGAAACAGCATTTGTATTGGCAAAAAAGAAATATAAAGTAGGATTATTTGTTTTAAACAAAAACCTTGTAGCTAATATGCCTTGTAATCCATCAATTGGTGGACCTGCTAAAGGTGTTGTTACAAGAGAAATTGATGCATTAGGTGGGATTCAAGGAATTGCAGCTGATATGAATCAATTGCAAATGAAAATACTTAATACTTCTAAAGGTGCTGGTACATGAGCTTTAAGAGCTCAAATAGATAAATTATCTTACTCTAAATGATTCTTACAAAAACTTGAAGAAAATGAGTTTATAGACCTATTAGAAGAAGAAGTTGTAAGTATTAATATTGAAGATAATAAAGTTCAAGGTTTAAAAACAAAAAGCAATAATGAATATATTACAAATTATCTTGTTATTACAACAGGTACTTTTTTAGACTCATCAATTCATATTGGTGATAAAGTGATTAAAAAAGGACCAGATAATTTTGATGGATCATATAATTTAGCACAACAACTAAAAGATTTAGGTTTTAAAACTATTAGACTAAAAACAGGAACACCACCAAGAATTAGAAAAGACAGTATAGATTATAGTCAATTATCTTTAGAACCTGGAACAGATGAAAAACTGAGTTTTTCACACTTTGATAGACAATATATGGATTTTGACAAACAATTACCATGTTATTTGACATACACTAATGAAAAAGTGCATGAGATTATTAGTCAAAATTTAGATAGATCAGCAATGTATAGTGGATTTATAAAAGGAACAGGTCCAAGATATTGCCCTTCTATTGAAGATAAAGTAGTAAGATTTTCGGATAAAAATAGACACCAATTATTTATAGAACCAGAATCATTAAATTTAAACACTATGTATATTGCAGGACTTTCATCATCATTACCAGAAGAAGTGCAAGATGAAATAGTTAAAAACATTAAAGGTTTAGAAAATGCTGTTATTGAAAAATATGCATATGCTATTGAATATGATGCAATAAGTTCTATTCAGCTATATCCAACATTAGAAACTAAAAAAGTTGCTGGATTATTTTTTGCAGGACAAGTAAATGGTACAAGTGGTTATGAAGAAGCAGCATGTCAGGGTTTAATTGCTGGAATTAATGTAATTTGTAAATTAGAAAATAGACCTAATTTTATCTTAAAAAGAAATGAAGCATATATAGGTGTTTTAATAGATGATTTAGTAAATAAAGAAATATTAGATCCATATAGATTATTAACTTCAAGAGCTGAACATCGTTTGGAACTTAGAAATGACAATGCAGATCAAAGATTATTAAAATATGGTTATGAATTAGGACTTATTTCTCAAGAACATTATGATAAATATTTAACTAATCTAGAAAATTATAAAAAAACTATTAATGAATTAAAAAATAAGACATTAAAAAATATTAAAGATTTTAAATATGATTCTAGAAAAACTAATATTACATTTTATGAAATATTAAAAAGACAAGATTACAAATTTAGTGACGTAGAACCATATCTTGAAAATAAAAATATTTTAGATGATTTTTGAAAATCTAAAATAGATATTGAAATTAAATATGGTGGATATATTAAGTCTCATTTAAAGACAATAGATGACACTAAAAATTTAGATAATGTTAGTTTATTATCAGTACAAAATTATAATGAAATTCCAAATATTTCATTAGAAGCAATCGATAAATTAAACAAGATAAAACCGATGTCGTTGGGACAAGCTTCTAGAATTAGTGGAATTAATTTACCAGACATTATTAACATTAAAATGTTTTTAGATTCTAAAGGAAAATAATAATGAATATAGACCAATTGATGCAGTTATGAAAAGAACAATTTCAGATAAAAAATATTGATGAAATTAAGTCAAAAATACTTATATATAAGGATTTTTTGCAATCTGAAAATAAAAAATATAACTTAACAAGATTAGATAAAGAAGAAATAATTTACAGAGAATATTTTTATCATTCAGTCATCAATTTTAATTATGAAATGCTATCTAAACCTAATTTAAATTTATTAGATATAGGTAGTGGTTCTGGAATTCCTGGAGTTATTTTAAAAATATTGTTTGATGACATAAATCTATACATTGTAGAATCAA
>JARHZT010000056.1 GCA_029258015.1 Malacoplasma sp.
ATAAAAGAATATCAACAAAAATTTGATTCAGAATTAGCTAATGCTAAAAAGTTTGCTTTAAAAGATAAAGCTGTTGATTTGATTAATATAATAAATAATTTCAATAATGCAGTTAATATGCCAACTAACAATCCTGAAGTACAAAATTATGTAAAGGGTTTTTCTATGTTTGCTAATATGTTTAAAAATTATTTAGAAAATAATAACATTCACGAAATAGCAATTAATGTGAATGATGATTATAATCCAGCAACTATGGAAGCATTTGATACAGAAAAAAATAAAGAGTTCAAACCTAATAAAGTTATTAAAGTAATCAAAAAAGGTTATAAGCTTCACGATATTGTAATAGCACCAGCTTTAGTTTTAGTTTCAAAATAAAACCTTAGGGTTTTATTTTTTTGTTTAATTTTTAAAAAGAGTATTAAAATTTAATTATGAATTTTAATAATGATATAAGAAGACAATCAAATTTTGAGTCATTCAAAGTTATGACGATTTTGAGTTTGTTATTTTTGTTTGTAACATTGGTATATATTGGAATTATTTTATTATCAGATGGATTAAAAGGGGAAACAATTCAAAGAAATATTTTATTTGGTTGATACTATATAGATCCAATTGTTGATGCAAATGGAGAACTTATAAAACCAAGATTTGTAACATTTAAAATGAGTTTTAATTTCTATATGGTAACTTCATTTTTAGGCATTTCTACTTTTTCTATGATTTCATCTTTTTTATTACCAAGCAATCATACAAAGAAACAAAGAAATATATGAACTACTTCTACAGTTTTTATTTTTTTAATTACATTATTCTTATATTTAATGGTTTTAGGATTTACACCAAAACCGGGTAAATTTCTAATTGCATCTAATCCTAATATATTTATAGATGTGTTGAATGATACGATATTTTTTGGTGGTACTAGTGCATTGTATTATGATAATAGCATTAATGGTGATTTTATAAGTTTACACAATAATTTAGGAAACACTTGATTATACCTTGTATTTTTATCAATGTTTTTAATTGCA
Source organism: Malacoplasma sp. (assembly GCA_029258015.1). Classification (GTDB taxonomy): domain Bacteria; phylum Bacillota_I; class Bacilli_A; order Mycoplasmatales; family Mycoplasmoidaceae; genus Malacoplasma. Next base: position 1,041 of record JARHZT010000056.1, read on the forward strand.
TTCATTTTATGTTCGATGAATTCATTTTATATTTTTTATGGTGTTTTGAAAAATAATAATGTTAAAGTATCTAGAAAAGATAATATGAATGCAAATAGAAGATATGAAAATGATGAAATTAATAGAAATAAAAAATCGTTAAATGATCTTGGTGGCATTGTAAATCTTTCTGATGTTAAAAATAACAAAACAATAGAGCAAATAGAGGAAAGAAAATCGTTTAATAAATATAGCTTTGATGATGATATGCTTGAAAATGAAACTGAAAGTGTTGATGATATAAATGCTAGACAAATAATGAAGTTATTTGAAAATGATAGATTTACAAGTGAGAAAAAAATAGAAGATAACATAATTGATGAGCAAATAAATAATAATTTTTTAGATGGAAAAAAATCATATGACAAAATGATTGAAGCAGATAAAAAAAGCAATCCTGAATTTAAAAAATTTCAACAACTTCAAGAAAAATATATTGGTACTTCTAAATTAGAAGAAGAATTTATTAATAACAAAAACAAAGAGAATGTTGTGAATAGTGATGAATATAAATGATTTAAAAAGATTGAAGAAAATGAAAGTATAAATAAATCAAAAACTAGTGAAAACTTCCCTACCATAAGACTTAAAAAAGATACTGAACTTGAAAAATTAACTAATCAAAGATTTCATGATGCAGCAGAATCTGTTAGGAAATTAAAAGAAACTAGAGGACCATTAATTACAAAAGTTGAACTTTCGCAAGAATTTATAGATTCATTGAATAAAGATTCTAACAAAGATAATGTAGTGGTAAAAGAAACTAGTGCTAAAGTTATCAAAGAAAAGAAAGAAACCTTTATTGATAAAGAAATTAAAGAAAGATTAAGAAAATTCTATGAATAAAAATCACTTAATATAGTGTTTTTTATTTTTTTATAAATACAAAATATGTTTAAAATATACTGTTATGACTAAGAAAACAATTAAGAATAATATAGATAAGATATTTATATTAGTTTTATCTTTGATACTATTTGGGGTTGCATTATTTATTTTATTAACTAATATAAAAAGTTTTAATGAATATTACAATTTAAAAGCATTATATTTAAACTATCAAAATAATAGTGATTTATTTACGCCATCTGATACAGAATCTTTTTTGAATTACAATGCCAAATCACTAAGAGATTTTATAGACTCATGAAATGCAAAAGTTTTAGACAAAAAATATGAATCAACATTTTTAGATACTATAAAACAATATAAAGATGCGTATGAAAAATTAATTAAAGACAAAGATTATATAGAATCATTAGAAGGTGTTGATAAAAGAATGTACTTATTTAAGGTTAATGAATACAAACATGTAATAAATTTAAAATATTCATATGCTGATTTAACTCAAATGTATTGAGGCATATCTATAATAGTTATGGTTTTAGTTATGTGAGTATATTTATCATTTTTTCTTGTTAATTCATTGAAGAAAAAACAGAAAAAAGAAATTAAAAAAACAAATTCTAAAGCAAAGAAAAAGGAAAAAAAATAATCCATTTTGGATTATTTTTTTTATCTATTTTTGTTTATTTTATTTATCCCTTTTCAACAGTAACAATAAGCTATTATCATTAACCCCATAAATAGATAC
>JARHZT010000068.1 GCA_029258015.1 Malacoplasma sp.
TATGAAAGAAAAATGAATATTATAATTGGTGGATTTTATATAGATGTTTATAAAAATAACTAGTCTTATTTTTATAAACATCTTTTTTATTTTATTAGTTATAGTGTGCTATTATTATATATGCTGTATATAAACTATGCAGCTCAACCGCACTTATAGGTCAAAAACATTGTTAAAAACAATTACCAAACAAGGCGAGTCTAGTACATAGGAGGAAAAAATGTTTGCTATTTTTGAAGTTGGAAGTAAACAGTACAAAGTTCAAAAAGGTGATGTTATCTATGTTGAAAAATTAGAAAACAAAGAAGGTGATCAAGTATCATTTTCAACTGTTTTAATGGTGGATTCTAAAATTGGAACACCATATGTATCAAACGCTAGTGTTACTTGTAAAGTTGAAAAGCAAGGTAAACAAAAGAAGATACATATAATTAAACACAAAAGATATACACGTTCTTTGAAAAGACAAGGTCACAGACAACCTTATACTAAATTAACTGTTACAAGCATTGATTTAAAATAATGATTAAGATTAATTTCTACTTAGATGGATTCCAAATAGAAGGTCATGCATTATATGCAGACAGTGGAAGTGATATTGTATGTTCTGCAGTATCTGGAATATCATTAGGTTCAATAAATTGATTCGATAAAATTTGTAAAATTCTATTTTTAGAAATTGATGAATCAAAACCTATTATAAAAATAAAAGTAGAGCTAAATAAATCTTCTGAATTAGGTTTAGCATTAGTTGAAACACAATTAATGCAAATAAGTGAATCATATAAAAAATATGTTTCTTTTAAAAAATATAAAAAAAATGTGGAGGCGTAACATGAGTTTAGTTAAAAAAATAAATCTTCAGTTTTTTGCTAGTAAAAAAGGGGTTGGTTCAACTAAAAACGGACGTGACTCTAATCCTAAATATTTAGGTGCTAAAAAATCTGATGGAGAATTTGCAAAATCAGGACAAATTATTTACAGACAAAGAGGAAATAAGATATATCCTGGTAAAAATGTAGGACAAGGTAAAGATCATACATTATTTGCAAAAATTGATGGAATAGTAAAATACACTAAATTTGGTGATAACAAAACTAAAGTTAGTGTAATTGTAAAATAATTATTCAAATAAATGCTTGTGAAAACAAGCATTTTTTATTTATAGTTAAAAGTAAATATTTTAATGTATATAATATTTTAGTATGAAAAAGATAGCAATAATTTTAGCTGGTGGAGAAGGTAAAAGAGTAACTTCTTCAACACTACCAAAACAATTTATAAAAATTAAAAACAAACTTGTGCTTTTTTATGCACTAGAAACTTTTTATAAACACCATGATATAGACAATATTGTTTTAGTAACAAATGATAAATATACCAATTTGATGAAGAAATTAATTCATGATTTAGGGATGAATAATAAAATATTTGTAATTTCTGGTGGAAGTAGCAGAAATCAATCACTATTAAAAGCTGTTACATATATGAAAAATGATTTAAATATTCAAGATGATGATATTATATTATCTCATGATGCAGTAAGGATTTTTGTAACTAATAAAATTATCGAAGACAACATATCTATTTTAGAAGAAGATAAAGCTGATGTTGTTTTTACAGCAGTTAAATCACCAGATACTATTTGTTTTTCAAATAATAGAGATATTGTTTTTAACATCCCTAATAGAGACTATTGTTATAAAGGACAAACACCACAATCTGCAAAATGAAAAGTTTTTAAAGAAGTTTATAATACAACATTTGATCCTAAATTGTTTGATAACTCTGATTTTTGTAAATTAGCAGAAACTATAGGAAAAAGAATAATGATAAGCAGTGGAAATGAAATGAATTTTAAGATTACAACTGATTATGATTTAATGGTTGCTAAAAAAATTATAGAGGGTTAATTTTATTTTCAAATATTAAGGATAAAAACATAAAAATAAACTTATAATAAGGTAAGTACGATAATTTAATAAAGGCAATTTATGTCAGATTTTAAAAGAAAAAAGGATAAGGCAGAAAAAAAGGCTGAAAAAGAGCAAAGAAAATTAGAAAAAAAACAAGCCAAATTAAATAAAAAAGAAGAAAAAAGAAGACTAAAAGAAGAAAAAAAGAGAAATAAAAATAATCACAATGTTGAGCAAGAAGAATTTATAGAAGAAGAACAAGAGGTTTTAGAAGATCAAGAAGAACTTGTTGATAATTCAGAAAATTCTAAAGAAACTCAAATAGTTTATTCTCAAGAAGAATTGGTAAGTAAAAATCTAATTCAAGATGCTCTTTATACTAAACATGACTTAGAAAATTTAGGATTAAGTGATGATGATGTAGTCAAATTTTTTAAGAATGGGTCTGTTTACTATAAATTAAAAACACCATTAGAATCTCAAAATCTATATTCAAAAGAAATCTTTAAGAAGAACACAATGTTTGCTTTAAGAGAAATAAAAGAAGAATATAGAAAGAAAGATTTAATTTTTGGTGACATTGGTTATCCTTCTGCATTTGATTTTGATGAATCTTATGTTGGTAAAAAAGATGGTGTAAATCAAGAATTAAAAGATAAAATCTACGAATTAAATAATAGACTTCAATTTCAAATAGATAATATTGAAAGCTATGTAATTTCAGATAAAGATATTGATAAAATTGCTGAAGCACAGAGAGAAATTATGAAAACACAAAAAGAAATAAAAAGAAG
>JARHZT010000077.1 GCA_029258015.1 Malacoplasma sp.
TTGTAGGTTATTTCTTTAATGCATTAGCCAGTTGGTTTATGAGCATGATAGTTGTAGGTATATCTCAAAATATGGGTTATAGAATTAGAATGGATTTATTTAATAAAGTTCAAATGCTATCTGTTAAGTATTTTGATAGTCATGAAAGTGGAGATATCATGAGTGTTTTAACTAATGATGTTTACAACCTTGTATTATTCACTTCTCAAAACTTAGGTCAAATAATGTATGGGTTTACATCAATGCTTGGTATGCTTGTTGTTATGTTTGTTATTAGTCCATACATTTCATTAATAGTAATGGTGTTATTAACTATTTGTGGAACTGCAATTGGATTTATAGCTAAAAAATCTGGACCAGCATTTGTAAAACAACAAAATGAATTAGGTAGAATGAATGGATTCATTGAAGAAATTATTTCAGGACAAAACATTGTTAATTTATATTCACAACAACATACAACTGAAAATAAATTCATCTCAATCAATAAAGATCTTACAAAACACGGACAAAGTTCTCAAAGTATATCTGGGTTATTAATTCCTTGATTAAACTTCTTAATGAACTTTATAATTGCTGTTGAAATAGCAATTTCTTGAACATTTGTTTTAGAGGGTATTAGCTTCGGAAACGATGTAAACATTACATTAGTTCCTGGACAAATGGAAAGATATTTGGGAGCACTAGAAGAAGCAATTAAAGAATTAGAAGGAAAAGGAACTGATGTTGCATATATCAACTTACTTAAACAAGAAATAGCAATATTCCAAAAAGTTGGTGTAACTACTTCATTAATGTTAGCTACTAGAAACTTTATTCAACCAATTAACCAAATGATTGGTATGATAGCTCAATTACAATCAGCAGTTGCTGGTGGTAGAAGAACTCATAATTTATTCAGACAAGCTGAAGAAATTAATAAAGAAGAAACTATAGAGATTAAAGGAAATCTAAAAGGTAAAGTAGTAATTAAAGATTTATATTTTGAATATCAAAAAGATAAACCTATTCTTAAAAATATAAATTTAGAAGTAGAACCTGGACAAACTATTGCAATAGTTGGACCAACAGGAAGTGGTAAAACAACAATTATTAACTTACTTACAAAATTCTATGATGTAACTAAAGGCGATATCTTCATGGATGAATACAACATCAAACAAGTTACAAAAGAAAGTGTAAGAAAACAAGTTTCTGTAGTATTACAAGATACATATCTGTTTAATGCAACTATTAAAGAAAACTTAAAATATGCAAAACCAGATGCAACAGATGAAGAAATAATAGAAGCTACAAAAGCAGCTAAATGTCATGATTTTATAATGAAACTTAAAAATCAATATGATACAGTTCTAACTGAAAATGCACAAGAATTTTCAAGTGGACAAAAACAATTACTAGCAATAGCTAGAGCAATGTTATCTCCTTCAAATATATTAATTTTAGATGAAGCTACTTCAAACATAGATACAAGAACAGAGAAAGTAGTTCAAGCTGCTATGTTAAAATTAATTGAGAATAAGACATCATTTGTAATAGCTCACCGTTTATCAACAATTAGAAATGCTGATAAAATAGTAGTATTGAAAAATGGAGAGATTCTAGAAATCGGAAATCATAAAGAACTTATGAATAAAAAAGGTTTCTACTATAATCTAAATATGTCTAAAACAGATAATTTGGACGAGGAAAAAGATTAATATGTTAAAAAATATGGATAATATATTTTCAATATTTGATATGCAAAAAAATATTGCATCTACATCAAATGACTTTAATATCAAAAATATAATAAGTAAATTAGATCATCTTTTAGATGTATTTGATAAATACACAAAAGAAATACTTTTATATTTAAATAAAGAATATTCTAGACCTTTTTGAGATTCTTATAAAGCAGATATAATGCTAATCAAAAGAGAGATTAGCTTCTTTAAAAAAAATGTCAAGAAATATAGAGTATTAAGATGAAATCAACCTTTAAAAAATACATTTAAAGCAAAAAGTAAAACAATGCAAAAACCTTATGGGTGTTGTTTAATGATTTTAAATGACCTTTTCCCATTAAGTAAAATCTTTATTCCGATTATTGGTGCATTATCATGTGGAAATACATTATTTATTAAGTTACCAAATTATCAAAATGATATTAATAAATTAATAAAAACTATTATCAAAGAAGTTTTTAATGATAACTTTGTATATTTTGTAGATGAAAATTTAACAGATCCAGAATTTAGAAATATTTGAGATTTTAATTTTGACTTAGTATTCTTTTCTGGAAAAGCTGCTGTTAGCAAAAACTTAATTAGAGCATTTATTCCAAAACCTACAAAAATAGTTTTAGATATTTTTAATAAATGTCCAATTATTATTGATGAAACTGCTGATTTAGAAAAAACATCAAAACAAATAGTTTGATCTAAATTATTTTATGGGGGCCAAACAGCTAGTTCTCCATATTATATAGTTATTCATGAATCGATTGTTAAACCGTTTGTAGATACATTGAAATTAGAATATGAAAAAATGTTTCCTAAAGATAAAAAATGAGAAATGTTTTCTAAAATGGATACAAAAGATAATTTCAATACAATGATTAATTTAATTCAGAAATCTCAACAAAAAAATAAAATTATCCTTGGCGGAGAATTTAATGAAGAAGAAAGAAAAATTGAATTAACAGTAGTTGGTGTTGATGATCTAAAATCACCATATTTAACTCATGATATAACATCGCCGGTTTTACCAATGGTTATATTTAATAGTTTTTCAGATATTAATGGAATTGTTAAACATAATGACAAGCCATCGTCTATTTACTTATTTTCAAAAAATAAGAAGAGAATTAAAACATTAATTAATGACTTAGAATCTAGATACTTTTTCATTAACAATATAACAATGCCATATTTGAAAAAATATTGTTTTGGTGGGGTGAAAAACTCTGGTACAGAACTATATGGTGGAGAAGAATCTGTAAAAGCTTTTTCATACAAAAAAATAATATTTAAAAAAGCTGCTGGTTTTGATAAACAAAAATTTAAAAGCTTTGATTATAAAGAAAGCAAAACAAGAGATAAGTGTTTCATTAAATAAAAAACAAGTCATAGTACTTGTTTTTTATTTTTACTCATAAAGCAACTTTTTGTTGTATTATCTTATTTATAAAAAATATAAATAAGGATAATATGGAAATTTTTAAAATTGAAAATCTTTGTTTAGAATATGATAAAAATAAACCCATTCTTAAAGATGTTTCTTTGACTATTAATCAAGGAGAATTTGTATCTATAATTGGACCCAATGGATGTGGTAAAAGTACTTTGATTAAATCCTTAGCAAGAATTTTAAATTACAAAAAAAGCTATAAAAGAAAAATAAGAGATTTTATTTTAAGAACAAATTTAAGAAAGTTTTTTTCAGAAAAGAAAATTAAAGAGCTTGAACAAAAATGTTTATATGATGAAAATAAAAATGAAGAATACAAAGAACCATTTTTACTAAGATTAATTAATAAAATATTACATTCTAAATTTTTGATAAAAATGATCCCTAAAAATTTAGTTCAAAAAATGAAAACAAAACAAGAAGAACTAAATAATAAAGTTTCGATTTATGGAAACATATATTTTTTAAATAAAGATCTTTATTCTTATAACTCTAAAGAGTATGCTAAAAAAGTTTCTTATGTTCCACAAATAATTGATTTCCCAAATGATACAACAGTTTATGATTTTGTAAAAATGGGTAGATATCCTTACACAAACTATTTAGGAATAAATGATAAAGAAAGTGAAGAGTTAATTGATAGAGCTATTAAGTTAGTAAATCTTGAAGAATATAGAAATCAATATTTAAATGATTTGTCTGGTGGACAAAGACAAAGAGCATTGCTAGCATTATCATTAGCTCAAGACACAGATACAATCATTTTAGATGAACCTACAAATCATTTAGATGTTAGATATCAATTAGAAATAATTCACTTACTTCATGACTTAAACCATAACTTTAATAAAACTATTATTTTAGTAATACATGATATTAACCATGCTATGAAATTTTCAGACAAAATGATAGTAATGAAAGATGGAAAAATTTGTTATTTTGATCAAACAGATAAGATTGTAAACAAAGAAGTTATTAAAGAGATATTTGATGTAAATGCAGAGATTATTACATCACAAGATAGAAAGATCATCTCTGACTATTGAATTGATAACTTAAAAACGCTAGATGAATACCATAATAGTTTATAATTGCATAAAAAAGTATTAAAATATTATAAAGAAAACAATAGTAAATTAATGTAAGTTAAACTGGTGCATCATATGAACAAAAAAAGTAAATTTTTATTAGGGTCAATTAGTCTGCTATTAACAGTGTTTTGCATAACAGCTGGTAGTGTTTTTTGACTTACAACAAGATATTTTAATAACTCATCAAATGTAGGATCTAATTCTAGTAATGACCATGGTTATGTTGTAAATAATGAAAAAATGAAAACTTTTATCAAAATCGATGAATCTGAAGATGGTTCATATAATTTAACTATTGAAAACCCTTCTTACAACAAATGAACAGATGTTAAATTTATTCAAAAAACAGATGATGGACAAATCAACGAAGTTACTTCTATCAATGTTAAGAAAAATGAAAGAGTTGAATTTGTTGTTAACTCCAAGAGTGATGACTACAAACTTACTAATGTTAATATTTTAGATAAACCAAATCCAAATCCTGATCAATCGATAGAATTTAAAAAAGAAAAACAAAATGAAAAAGAAGTTTATTCTTTTAAATGTGCAGAGGATTTATCTGACTCCAAGATAACAGTAGATATGCTTTTCTTGAAAAAAGAGCAAAATGAAATAGTGACTCCAGAAAATAGTTTAAGTAATAATGTTTTTGAGATTCAAGATAATGATGTATTAGAAGATGTTGAATTACCTTCTGAAACAATAAGTGAAGAACAAAAAACGTTATCTCAAAAAATAAAAGAGTTTATTGTTGCTAATGAAGAAAAAAGTTGAACTAGTACAATATCATTCACAATTATGCTAAACAATAAAACTTTAAGACT
>JARHZT010000014.1 GCA_029258015.1 Malacoplasma sp.
TATTATAGAATATAAAAATATTATGAATGTTATTAAAATAAATAAAGAAAATCAAAATAAGAAATTAAAGGATTTTATTTTTGAAAAATTTCAAGATAATTTCAGTTTATCTAAAATATCAAAGTCCATTAATAATGGTGATATTAAAGTAAATCAAAAAAAAGTTTCTTGAGATTATCTTTTAAAAGAAAATGATGAAATTAAGATCTATTTAAAAATAAAAGATTGTGTTGTTTCTTATGACTTTTTAAAAGCTATCTCTCAACTTAATGTAATCTATGAAGATGAAAACATAATTGCAGTTAACAAACCAAGAGGTCTTATTTGTCAAAAAGATAAAAATGAAAAGTTTGATACATTGAATAACAGAATAAAAAAATATTTATATGAAAAAGATGATAACTCTTTTAATAATGTTCATTTAGTGCATAGATTAGATAAATACACAACTGGTATTTGTATTGCGGGTAAAACAAAAGAAGTTATAAAAAATCTTAATGATGTTTGAAATACTAATGCAGTAAATAAATACTATAGATGTTTGGTGTTTGGTAAAGTAAAACAAAAAAACAAAACTCTTAAAGATTACATAATGCTTAATGAAGAAAAGCAAATAATGCAAATTGATAAAAACAATCTTTATAATAAACAAATCATTACTCATTATAAACTAATTCATCAATATCAAAATTACGCTGAATTAGAAGTTAAGATTGATACAGGAAAAAAACACCAAATAAGAGTTCACCTTACATCTGATAATCACCCTATATTAGGTGATAGCAAATACAACAAATCAAACCTAATGAATTACAAGTATCCTTGTCTTGTGTCTTATAAAATTGTTTTCAATTTTGATAAACATAATAACTTAAGTTATTTAAATAAAATTTCATTAGTATTAAAAAAATATAACTATAAGTAATTACTTTAGTTATATTTTTTTAAAGTTTGTTATTCTGTGGTAGTTGTAGCTGACTATTGAGACACAATTTGAAAGATTAAAACTTCTAACATTGTTGTTCATATTTATTTTTATTCTTTGAACAAAATATTTGTTTGTTATTTCTTCTGGTAGTCCTTTTGTCTCTCTACCAAAAACAAAATAAATATCCTTGTTTATATTTAATTCACTTTCATTTATTTCAGAAAGTTCTTTTGTTGCAAACTTAGTAATTAAAAAAATACTATCTTTGTCTATGTTCGTTTTTTCTTCAAAATCTTTTCAATCATCATATTGAACTAATTTCAAATTATCCCAATAATCTAATCCTGCTCTTCTTACTTTTTTTTCATTCAATATAAATCCATAAGGTCTAATAAGATGTAATGTTGCATTAAATCCTACACAATTTCTTGCAATGTTTCCTGTATTTTCAGGTATCTCTGGTTGAAACAAAACTATGTTAAGCATCTTGTTTCTCTTCTTCAATTGTTTTTAATGCTATCTCTATTAATTTATTAATTATAGAAGATCTACTTTCATTTGTTCTTTCTTCTAGTTCTCTAAGTTTAATAACTATACTACTTTTTAAGTAAATATTAGTTTTAACATCTAGTTTTTCTTTTACTGTTAAAAATTGCTTTATCTTATTTTCTCCAAACGTGTGGTTTTCATTTATATTATTCTCTTGTCTTTTTAAAGCTTCATTATATGTTTTTAGTGTTCCTCTTGGTTTTAGGTTTCTATATTCTTTTTCACCATTTTCATTAATGAATAAATTAGGTTGTTTAGGTTTCTCTTCAGAAAAAAGCTCATTAACTATTTTTCTATTATCGTTATCTAGTATGTCATCATAATTAACTTCATAATTAATTTTTCTATTATTTTTGTTTTCTATTTTCTTAAGTGGTTCAAAATCTTCTTCTGATACATTGGTTGTGTTTTCTTTTCAGTCATCTTTTGTTTTTAAATCATTAAGCGTTAATTTGAAATTCAAATCATTATCTTGTTTTTCTACTTCTTTTTTTTCATCTGCTTCCATTTGATTAGATATTGTTTCAAAATCTTTATCATCTAGATCAACAAAGCTTCATTTATTTTTTTTCTTATTCATATTGTATAAACTCCATTACTAAAACTTATCCATTAATTACTTTGTTGCCATTAATTACGTAATTAATTATCTCACTTTTAAGGTTGTGGTATTCTTCTTGATATTTACTTTTAACAACGCTAAAAACTATTGGTACTCTTTCATAACCTACAGATGATGTTGATTTTGTTGATGAGCTAATGTGATTTTTTGTCACATATACACCTTGTTGGCTTAATTTAGGTCTAATTGATTTTTCAATTATCTCTCTATGAATAGTTACTCTTGAATTAACTTTTGTTGGGACAGCAATAATTTTCATATTAGGATTATTTTTTTCTTTAAACTCTTTTGCTGCATTAGCTATTCTTTTTAAACCTAATATTGCATATTGATCTGGTTCAAATGGTATTATTGCTACATCTATTATTGATAACGTTGTAGCTACTACAACAGACATGGCTGGTGGAGTATCAATAATTACGTAATCATATACCTGATTTAATTTATTGATTAATATCTTTAAACTAGATTGATTTATTTTTCCAGAATTTAACATAAAGTCAAAATAGTTTAGTTCATCATTACCTGGAATAATGTGAATATTTGGGTATTGTTTAATAATTGTTTGATCTAAAGTACATTCACCTTTTAAAAAATCCATTATCGCATATTCTAAATCATCTGGTTTCTTTCCAAATGTTGCAATAACATTTCCTTGTCCATCTAAATCAACAATTACAACTTTTTTATCATCCAAAGATAATGAAGCTGCAAGATTTGTTGCTAATGTTGTTTTTAAAACACCACCCTTATTATTAATAATTCCTATTTTCATGCATCCTCCAAACAATCTTAATTATTATAAACAACAAATCCCTAATAATTACATAATTGTTAATGTAATTATTTATAAATAATCAATAATTACGTAATTGTATTATTTTTAGAAAAGATTTTCCTTTATATAGGGTATTTAATTACGTAATTATTGACTGTTTTTGTTGTTTTTTCATCGTTTTTTAAGCTTCTTGTGATCTTTTTTTAAAAAACTTGATTTTTTCTGTTTTTTGTTGTATATATATTAAGTATTACTATGTAATACTTAAGTGTTTTTATAGTTCTCTTTATATCTACTTTTATTTTCCGTAAAAATATACCTTTTCACTATTACTAAAGTAATAGTGAATAATATCTAAAAACTCTTTTTTGAAGATGTTTTGCAAAAATATAGAAGATAAAGATCATAAATAACTTTTTAAGCGATTTAAGACACGAAACAAGGTTTATTGGTATGATTTATCATAAAATTACAAAAAGTCTCTTATATCGCTTAAAAATTGCCTTAAATTGGTTGTTCTTGTTTCTTATTTCTTGTTATTCCTCTAATATTGGTTTTTAATTTTTGGTTATAAATTTATTTGATTATTTATTTTCTTGATAATTACAT
>JARHZT010000019.1 GCA_029258015.1 Malacoplasma sp.
ATATCATTACAATGATAATAGATAATGTATCTGAAGCAGATAAAATAGTAGCCGAAGTAATTTCAAAATATAATTCATCTAAAAAAATATTAAATGATATTACATGTAACAAATTACTTCTAACTCAAATGAAATCATATATGCTAAAGAATAAAATCGATGACGAAAAGAATAACGAATTAATTGATAGACTTTCTAATGAACTTGATGGTATTGAAAGAAAATTATTTATAGAAAAAAGCAGCAATAATGAATATTGTGTAGCAGCACTAGCTGAATGTAAATCAGAAATTTTAACTCTTAAAGAAATATTATTGAAAACAGAAGTTCTAAAAAAATATATAGTAAAAATATTAAATTATGCTTGTTTAAAAATAACTTTAGACACTTCATTGAATTACAACCTAGATAAAACTATAGATTTATACAACGATGGTAAATTTAAAGAAAGTGCATTATTGATATTAAATCAAATAAAAAATAATAAAAAATACAAATAAAAAACCAAGATTTCTTCTTGGTTTTTTTCTTTAGTATAATTTTTTTTCTTTGTGTTTTAGTTTTTTAGAAACGGCTGTTTCTATAGAAAGCAATGTTGCATCTGGTGAATTCACATATGTTGATATATCATCAACATCCTGTAAGTCTTTTAGCGCATCTTTTACAAATCATTGCATTCTTTCAAAAGTTTCATAATCTTTTATAGTTAAACATAAATCACATATTTCGCTTATTTTGCTTCTGATTTGTAATTCCATATTTATTGATTTTTCAACTAATTCACTAATTGTGTTTTCACTTTTGCAAGTTTCAGCAATAGATTGATTATTAATTGATAGTTCTAAATCTAAACTTAAAAAATATTCTAAAATTCTTGATAAATGAGCTTCATGTTTATCTTTAGATAAATCAATAAAAAATGAAGCAACATACTCATAACCTTTTTTCTTGCAAAGCGTTGCTATATTTATGTACATATTAGCGGCTTTTAATTCTAAATTGTAATGTTCTTCTAATAGCTTTACAATCTTTTCATCTTTATTTCATAAACTATACATAATTTCCTCCTATTAGGATATTTATAATATAAGACAAAAAATGAAATAAAAAAATATTAATTATATATTTTGAAAATATATAATTAATATTTTTATTGATTAACAGGAATATATTCACCATTTTCATCTATATAGTATGAATTTCCATTTTCGTCTTGGAAAATTTCAAGTTGCATATCTTCATAACCAACTTGAGCATCGTATGGAATGTATTCACCGTTTTCATCTATGATATAACTATTTCCATTTTCATCTTCGAAGATTTCTAGTTGTTGTTCTTCATAACCTTGTGCATCATATGGAATGTATTCACCATTTTCATCTATGATATAACTATTTCCATTTTCATCTTCAAAGATTTCTGGTTGCTGTTCTTCATAACCTTGAGCATCATATGGAATGTATTCGCCATTTTCATCTATAATGTATGAATTCCCATTCTCATCTTCAAATACTTCTGGATTATTATAATTATTTTCTAAGTATTCATTGGATACTTCTATTGATTCTTCTTGTTCAATTGGTGCATTTTCATTTGTAATTTCTTCGCTATTTGAAGTTTCTTCACTAATTTCCACTGCATCTCAATTTGCAGAGTTAATAACAACATTGCTAGCATTGAAATCACATAATATTGTTAAATCTTTATGTCCTTTTAAAAAACAAAGAGGTGTAGTTTTGTCATAATCCTTAGAAAAGAATAGTTTGTTTAAAACTTCTTTTTTATCTTCTCCTATACCAATCAAAAATATTTTTTTAGCCTTAACAATTTGATCAACACCAAGAGTTGCAGCATGTTTTGGTATTTTTGATAATGAAGAAAATTCACTTAATAGACTATTGGCTAATCCACTTGATATTTCAATACCCTTTGTATTTAAGTTATTAAAATCTATTTTTTGATTAAAAATTAAACTTCCATCTGAATGTAATTTAATAACTAGTATATCAATACCATCTTTTGAATCTATCTTTGAATCATATACAGCAAATTGATCTGTAAATAAATATTGATAGTTTTCATTAGTTATTATTCTATGAATATTATTTTGTTGAAAATCAACTTCTTTAAAAAAATGATCATCTAAAAATGCTGATGAACTAAATTCTTTATGACTTTCTCAATCAAATCTATCATATACAAAATCATCAGTCATAAAAAAACGACTAAATCTAAAAGAAATGTCTCTATTTTTGTGTTTCTCTTTTAGCTTATTTAATATATTTAAAAATTCAGACCTAGATTCAATAGATAAATTTATTCCACCATTTAAATTTATTGAATCACATATTTTATCTGCTACATAAGTTTCTATGGTATTTGCATCATCAAAAACCATAAATTTTATATTCTTTTCATTTGCAATATTGTTCATAACAAAAACTTTAAAATAATTAATTTAATTATACAAAAATAAAAATATAAAAAAAATACCCAGTGGGTAAAAAAAATAAACCTACTGGTTTAAAAATTCATTTATAAAATTAGCAATAGCATCTGAGTTGTTATCTTCTATTATGTATTTAGCTATCTTTTTAAGTTCAGGGTGAGCATTACCCATAGCAACAGAATTTGGAATGTTTTTAAACATTTCATAATCATTCATCGAATCACCAAAATAATAAACATCATTAACATCAATATCTAATTTTTTTTGTAATGTTAAAAATCCTGTTCATTTTGATGTAT
>JARHZT010000034.1 GCA_029258015.1 Malacoplasma sp.
TCTAAATCACCATTTTTAACTTCAACTTTTGGCATATAAAACACTCACCCATTTCTAATATTATTTTATTTGTTATATTTACTTTATACTAAATTATATTAGCATAATATTTTTATTTTATTTTAAAAAATTTAATAAAAATACAATGTCCTTTTAGAATCATTGGATTTGATTATATACATAAATTGCCAAAATAGTAATATTTTTTTAATTTATTGATAAATTATCCAACTGATCCTTCCATATCAAGTTTCACTAATCTGTTAAGTTCAACAGCATATTCCATAGGTAATTCTTTTGAAAATGGTTCTAAGAATCCCATAACAATTAGATATTCAGCTTCTTCTTTACTTATACCTTTATTCATGAAATAGAATAATTGTTCTTCTGAAATATTTGAAACTTTAGCTTCATGTTCCAAGAACGATTGTTTATTTTTAATAATTTCTAATGGAACAGTATCACTTCTTGAGATGCTATCTAAGATTAATGTGTCACATTCAACTCTTGAGTGACTATTAATAGCATCTTTTTCAATTTTAACTAATCCTCTATATCTAGTATCGCCACCATTAAATGATACAGACTTAGATATAATTCTAGATTTTGTATGTGGTGCTAAATGAATCATTTTAGCTCCAGCATCTTGTAATACATCTTTTGATGCAATTGCTATTGATATACAATCGCTTGATGCATATTTTCCAGCAAGAATACTTGATGGATATTTCATATTAACACCAGCACCAATATTTCCATCAATTCAAGACATATTACCACTTTCATAAACCATAGCTCTTTTAGTAACTAAGTTTAATACATTCTTACTTCAGTTTTGAATTGTTGTATATTTTAGGTTTGCACCTTTATGAACAAAACATTCAACAACAGCAGCATGTAAGTTATGTTCACTATAAATTGGAGCAGTACATCCTTCAACATAGTGTAATGAAGCACCTTCATCAACAATAATTAATGTTCTTTCAAATTGTCCTGCTGCTAATCCATTAATTCTAAAATATGCTTGTAATGGTTTATCTAAATGTACATTTTTAGGTACATATATAAAAGATCCACCACTTCAAACTGCAGAATTTAATGCAGCATATTTATTATCATCAAATGGCACTAACTTACCAAAATATTTTTTTACTAACTCAGGATATTTGTGAACAGCTGTTTCGATGTTTGTAAAAATAACGCCTTTTTCACTTAATTCACTTTCAAGATTTTTATATACAGTTTCAGAATCATATTGAGCTGATATACCATTTAAAAACTTAGCTTCAGCTTCATGAATACCTAATTTTTGAAAAGTATTTTTAATGTATTCTGGAACTTTATCTCAATCATCTTCCATTTTCTTTGATGCTGATGTGTAATATACAATGTCATCAAAATCAATAAAAGATAAATCTGGTCCTCAGTTAGGATTTTTCATATCTTTAAACTTGTTAAATGCTTCTAATCTTTTATCAAGCATTCATTGTGGTTCTTCTTTGATTTGAGAAATTTTTCTAACTACTTCTTCACTTAAACCACGTTCAAATTCGATTATTGGTTTTTCTTTATCACTAAAACCATATTGGTACTCGTGATCTATTTCTTTTTTATCTATCATAGTTTATTTTGCAATTATTTCTTTAATTGCTACAACCCCCACTTTTGCACATTTTATTCTGTTTAATTGTTTTGAGATATTTTTAAATATTAATAAGGTATCTAAAAGAGATTCATCATAAGATTGACCTTCAATCATTTTAAAATATTCTTCAATAAGACTATCTGCTTCAGATTTAGTTTTATTTAGTATCATGCTACAAAATATATCTGTAGATGAAGTACTAATAGCACAACCTATTCCACTAAACTTAGCATCTAATATTTTATTGTTATCATTTATTTTTAAATGTAACGTTAGATTGTCTATACATGAACTAGACTTGTTGTTAAATGATTCATATCCTTTAACAATCTCAAGATCATCAATCTTGTTATCTGGTTCTTCATAGTGTTCTAAAATGATTTGTCTACTTCTAGCTTCATCATCATTAAAGTAAGCCATCTAATTCATCTCCTTTCTTATATTCTTTTAAAACATGTAACAATTTATCTATATCATTTTTATTTGTATAAAAGTGATAAGATACTCTAATCACATGTTCTTGATTAATAACTTCATTTGCTAATTTAGCACAAGATAATCCAGATCTTACTATGATTTTCTTGTTTCCAAGGTGTGATGCAAAGTCTTGACTAAACACACCTTCTTTAACAAATATAGTATTAAATGCATCTATACCTTTATTTAGGATTTTAAATCCTTCTATTTTTTCAAGTTCAATATCAAAATAATGTTTTAGTGAATATATATTCTTTTTTGCTTCTTCTAATTCTTGGTCTAAGTAGTAATCTAAACTTTCATTTCAACCATATATCCCTAATATATTAGGAGTACCAGCTTCAAACTTTTGAACACCACTTACTAATGTGTAATAATTCTTTTTAATTTCAAAATTCATTCCACCCCCAACTAATGAAGGTTTTACTTTTTCTATAAGTTTTTCATTTATATATAATGCACCAATACCAGTTGGTCCCATCATTTTATGTGCTGAACAACTTACAAAATCAATATTTGAATCTGATAAATCCATTCTATTGTGAGCAAGGTATTGACATGCATCAACACTTACTATAATGTTCGGATTAATTTCTTTAATTTTTTTTGCTAATAAATTTGCATCAATGATATTCCCTAATAAATTAGTTTCATTAGCAAATGCAACAACTTTTGTTTTATCAGATACTAAATTTAAAAATTTGTCTATGTTGTCTGAATAAATATCAATTTCTGCAAAAAGTAATTTTACATTTTTTTTACTTCTCAAATCATATCAAGGAAGTAAATTTGAAGCATGTTCACCATTAGATAAAATTATTTCATCACCTTCATTTAAAAAAGGTTCTAAATAATCTGCTACTCAATTTAATGAGTAAGTAGCACCCGGTGTAAATATAATAGAGTCTTTTGTCGTGTTTAAAACCTTAGCAATTTTTCCTCTAGTTTGATCCATCACAATATGAGCTTTATGTGTAAACATAGAATCATCATTATGCGGATTTGTTGATACATTATTACAATAATAAACTATTGCATCAACCATTGATTTAGGTTTTAAACTAGTAGCTCCACTATCTAAATATACATATTCTTGATTGTTTTTAAATCAATCTATATCTTGTCTTATTGAACTCAACTTTTTCACTATTCGATATCTCCTATCTCATTAAAGATTCTTTCCATCAATTCTTCTTTTTTAGTTTCATCATTAATTTTGTAAAGAATCACATTGAAATAACTTAACAATAATAATTTAATAGCATCATTCTTTTTAATACCTTTATTTTGTAAATAAAATAAATGAGCTAAGTTTAATCTACCAATAGCCAAAGCATGTTTAGCTTTAATATTGTTAGTATTAATAATAAGATTAGGCTTACCTTTAATTTCAGCTTTATTAGAAAGTAATACACCTCTAATTTTTTGTTCACAGTAATTAGATTTAGAATCATCTTTAATAATTGCTTCTAAAAAGAAATTTGTTTTTCCTTCTTGTTTGTTTACTCCAAACACTTCACACTTACTAACTGATGAATCACCATTGTGATAAACTTTCACATTATAAGTTTTTTCATAATCATTTTGGTTTAATGAAGAAATAACTAAATGAAAATCACAATTACTTTCTAAATGAATTTTTATATCAACATCAACAGAGTCTTTCATAGTATCAATAATTAAAAGTTCTGATGTTTGATTATCTTTTAATGATATTTCTGTATTATAGTTTTTATCATCCAAAAAAAATACTTCTTTATTCATTATTTACCCTCACTTAGAGCCTTAATTCAGTTGTATCCTTCTTGATTAATTCTTTCATATATTTCTAATCCACCACTTATAGCAATTTTTCCATCTAAAATAACATAAACTTTGTTTGGAATAATTTTCTTAAATAAGTTATCATGGTGAGAAACTATAATTAAAGCTTTGTCTTCGCTTTTTCAAGCATTAATTTGTTCTACAACCATTTTTAATGAATCTATATCTAATCCAGAGTCAATTTCATCTAATAAAACAAAATCTGGTTTAATAACTTTCATTTGAAGAATTTCACATTTTTTCTTCTCACCACCAGAAAAACCATAATTAATAAATCTATTAAGATATTCTCTATCCAATTTCATTTCTTTTAAGTTTTTTTCAAATACTGGGTAGTATTGTTCAATTCTTAATTTGTCATCACTTCTAGCTTTTAAAACAGCTTTTAAAAAATCTAACATTGTAACACCTGGAATTTCTTCTGAGTGTTGAGGTGCTAAAAATAATCCTTTTCTAGCTATTTCATCAGTTTCTAATTCAGCAGTATCTTCACCATCAACTAAGATTTCACCATCAGTTATTTCTGTATTGTAATGGTGCATAATTGATTTTAATAGTGTTGATTTACCATGACCATTTGGTCCTAATAATGCTACAACTTCTCCTTTTTTTACTTCTAAATCGATTCCTTTTAAAATCTCTTTGTCATTAATTGATACATGTAAATTTTTTATACTAAGTTTTTCCATTCTAATTCCTTTGCCAAAATTTAAAATAAAAATGATGTATACAGAAATACATCATTTTTGTATATTAAATTATTATAAACTTTTATCAATTAAAAAGAATAATAATTTTTTTAGATAATCTCACTCATATTAGGCATCATATTGCTGTTATCTTTTTCATCTTCTTTTTTCTCATATATAACAGCTTCTGTAGTTAATAACATACCAGCAATTGAGACAGCATTTTGTAATGCTACTCTTGTAACTTTAACTGGATCTATAATCCCTTCTTGGTACATATCTACATATTTTCCTGTGGCTGCATTAAATCCTATATTATGATTATCTGCTTTCTCTATTTCATTAATAACTACACCAGAGTTATATCCAGCATTTGTAGATATTTGAGTGATTGGAGATAGGATTGATTTCAATACTATCTCGCCACCTATTTTTTCATCATCAACTAAATCACTTATATCTATATTTTTAATAGCATGAATAAGTGCTGCGCCACCACCAATAATGATTCCTTCTTGTACTGCTGCTTTAGTTGCAGATAAAGCATCATCTACTCTATCTTTTTTTTCTTTCATTTCAACTTCTGAAATAGCACCTACTTTAATTAATCCAACACCAGTTGTTAGTTTAGCTAATCTTTGCTGTAATTTTTCTTTATCGTAATTATCATTACAATTTGCTATTTCATTTTTAAGAAGTTCTATTCTATTTTGAACTTCACTTTCATTTCCTTTGCCTTTTAAAATAGTTGTTGAATCTTTTTCAATTAATATAGTTTCACAACTTCCTAAACACTGTATGCTTACATTTTCAAATGTACTTCCAAATTCATCACTAATAAATTCTCCACCAGTTAATATAGCAATATCTTCTAAAACTTTTTTTCTATTATCACCAAACTCTGGAGCTTTAATAGCAACAACGTTTAATATTCCTCTCATCTTGTTTACAACAAGAGTTGTTAGTGCTTCACCTTCAAGGTCATCTGCAATAATTAATAATGGTTTGCTTGTTTTCATTAATTCTTCTAATAATGGAAGAATCTCTTTAATAGAAGTTATTTTTTTATCAGTAATTAAAATGAATGGATTATCTAATTTAACATTCATTTTATTATTATCAGTAACAAAATAAGGAGATAAATAACCTCTATCAAATTGCATACCTTCAACTATTGAAAGTTCGTCATTAAAACCTTTAGCTTCTTCAACAGTTATTACACCATCATTACCAACTTTTTCCATTGCATTAGCAATTAATAATCCAATGTTTTTATCTGAATTTGCAGATATAGTAGCAACTTGGATTATTTCATCTTTACTATTTATTTTTTTACTCATTTTTTTAAGTTGTTCTACTATTAAAACTACTGCTTTATCCATTCCTCTTTTTACTTCAATAGGATTAGCACCAGCAATTATATGTCTTAAACCTTCTTTAAAGATTCCATATGCCAATACTGTTGCAGTAGTTGTACCATCACCTGCTTCTTCACCAGTTTTATTAGCAACATCTTTTACAAGTTGTGCACCTATATTTTCAATAGGACAAGCTAATTCAACTTCTTTAGCAACAGATACACCATCTTTTGTAATAACTGGTGTACCATATGATTTTTGAATTAAAACATTTCTTCCTTTTGGTCCCATTGTAACTTTAACAGCATCAAATAATTGTTTAACACCACTAAATAATTTGTTTCTTGCATTATCTGAGTATTTAATATCTTTAACAGCCATATAAAACCTCTATATTTCAATTCCTAAAATATCATCAACATTTACTACTAAAAATTTTTTATTATTTATTTGAATTTCATGCACTTTATATTCTTGAAAATAAATAATTCTATCTAGTGATAAATCTTGATATTTTTGCTTAACATCTTCACTAATAGCTACAATCTTTCCCATAGTAGGTTTTTCATTTTCATTTGTAGAAATTAATATACCAGATCTTGTAGTTGTTTCTGGTTTACTTCTTTCTACTAAGATTCGATTTCCCATAGGTTTAAATCCCATAAAATCTCCTTTAAAAATTTCAAATTATAATATTATAAGTATTCTTAAATATTATTGTTAATAAAATTTTTAAGTTCTTCTACTTTATCTAATTTTTCTCATGGTAAATTTAAATCATTTCTACCAAAATGACCATAAGTAGCTAATGGTAAATATATTGGAGAGAACATATTAAACTTATTTAATATACTTCTAAGTGAGAAATCAAACACACTTTCAACTGCATTATATATTTGAGACAAAGGTACTTTTTCAGTATTAAATGTATCTATATATATACTTATGTTTCTTTCAACACCAATAGCAAAACTTAATTGAATTTCACACATATCTGCTAATTCTGCTGCAACTATATTTTTAGCTAAATATCTTGCAAAATAAGCACCACTTCTATCTACTTTAGTACCATCTTTACCACTAAAAGCTCCACCACCATGTTTAGCAATTCCACCATATGTATCAACCATTAGTTTTCTTCCAGTTAATCCTGTATCACCAATTGGACCACCTATTACAAAACTTCCTGATGGATTTATATATTTATTAAAATCTTTGTTCATGTTGTAACCACTTACAACTGTATCTATAACAAAGTTACAAAATTCTTTAACTTGTTCTTGAGTAATATAATCAGCATGTTGTACACTCATAACAATTGTTTCTATTCTTAAGTTTGATGGATCAGAATAATCAATACTTACTTGTGATTTCATATCTGATTTTATGTAATCTATATTTTTTTCTCTTCTTATTCTTTCACATAATCTAACAAGATCATGAGCCATATTAATTGTTAATGGTAAATAGTTTGAAGTTTCATTAGTTGCATATCCATAAACAATACCTTGATCACCAGCTCCAAGAGTTTGACCATCTTCTTTGTTTACAGCATTAAAAATTTCACTAGACTGTGAGTTTACATTTGAAATAATTGTAAAATCAGATTCTTTATATCCAAGCGGCATTAATATATTTCAAGCACATTTTACAACATCAACATATCCCTTAGTTGTAATCTCTCCACCTATAACAATTAATCTATTAGCAGCAAAAACTTCACAAGCTACTTTTGAATCTTTATCTTGTCTTAAACATTCATCTAAAACACAATCTGAAATTTGGTCACAAATCTTATCTGGATGACCTGCGCCTACAGATTCACTAGTTAAAATCTTTTTAATATCCATTTATAATCCTTTTTTAAATCAAATATATATTTTAATAAAAATAATTACAGAATTAAATAAAAATAAAACAAAACAGAAAAAATAATATTTTAAAAACTATCTCACTTGTAGAGTCTTTTATTTTCATACTATATAATTAGATATATAAATAGCAATAAAATATGGAGCATTGTTAGTATGTCAGATGAAAGAAACTGAGATTATGTTGGGTTAGCTGATGAGCACTCAATTAATAATTCAAAAAAAACTATTAAATTATTTGAAAGATCTATTTCTAATGCACAAGAAAGAAATGAATCTTCATATGTAAAAATAGCTGAATGACAAAAAGAGTTTGATGAAAAAAATGAAGAGTTTTTTAATATAAATGGAATTTATTTTGATGAAGCACAGGAATATATTGACAGATCAAATAATCCAGATGAAGAATTTAATTTAGAATCTTTTAATGTTCTTAAGGATTTAAGAGACAAAATTAATGGTGAAAAATTCTTTGTTAATCAAAGAGAAAAACAAATTGAAAAAAACATCAAAGTAATTGAAAATATATTAACTTGAATAGAAGCACAAGAACAAAATAAATAATTATGAAAAAAAACAATAATTACACATTAGAAGAATTTAGAAAAAAAATTGAGAGTTTGGGAACTAAGTTATCAAAACAAGAAAAAGAAAAGGATTTGAAAGAAAAAGAAATTCAAAACTTTTTAAATAAAGCTAAAGAAAATCAAATAATAGAAAAATTCTTATACAAAGCAAATGCTTTTTCTAGTAAAGATAGTGATTTTTTTTCTACGGTAAAAGATGAAAAAACTGAAAAACTTATATTTGATATCAATAATATGGAATATTACGATGAAGACTTAGATATAGTTTCAGAAGTTTCATTATTTAATGAAGAAAAACCAAAAGATTTTATAGATAAAGATAAATTACTTAAGTTTAAAAATAAAAATAATTTTATCAATAACTTAAACATTGATAAAACAACAAGTTTTTCACTAGTTGATGAAAGCACAAAAAAAGATAATAGTGATTTAGTTTTAACTAAAGAAGAAGTTGAAAATATTAAATGTAAAAATCTAACTATTTCTAATGATTACGAAATTATTGAAAAACAAAGTTTAACTCAAAATTTAACTGATGATTATATTAATAATGTAGATGATGATATATGAATACCATCAGAAAATGATAAATCACAACAAATAAAAAACCAAAAAGAAGAAAATACTAAAAAAGAAATAAATATTTTAGATTTAATTTATAAAAAGGTATAATATTCTTATATTTTGTATATAAAATTTAAATAATTGGTTTTATATATGTCTTCAGAAAAGAATAACATTAAATTAACAAGAAAATACAATAATTCACTAAGAATTCGTTCAATGACAATTTGTTCAATTTTATTAAGTTTTTATTGTATTTTTTCTTTTTTTTGTAATTCATACTTTCCAATCCCTTTTCTAGGATCATTTCTTAATTTAGATATTTCATTAGTCTTTTTAATTCCGATAGTTTTTATATGCAAAAAAGAATGGTGGATATCATCAGCTATAATTAGTGGATTGTTTAACTTTTTATGATCTGGAATTGGAGGATGAGTTGGAGCAATATTTAATATTCTAGTTAATGTATTTACACTTACTTCTTTTTGAATAGTAAAAATATTGATTTTCAAAAAAGATGGTCAAGAAGTAAAATATTTAAAAACAAAAATACTGTTATCCCTTTTTGTGTGTTTAATACTTATAACCTTATTTAACTGTATAATAAATGGTTTCATATTTACACCTTTATATTGATGAACATTCAGCATAATAAATCAACCATCATTCATATTGGCCCAACAAGCTTATGAATCAGATGAATCAATGAAAGTATGATTATTATTTTTTGATAATTACTGAGACGGTATATTTGCTTTATATAGCGCATTTAATTTCTTAAAATTTGGTGTTGTATTTGTTATTTTATTTCCTGTAATTATAATTTTGTATAAATCAAAAATAATTCAAGAATATTTACCACAAGAATAAAAAGAAGATTGATTAAATTTCTCAATCTTCTTTTTTTGCTTTATTCATAATTTTTAGTTTCAACATTTTTTTAATTCCTGATGAATCAACAATTTCACATTTAACTAAGAAAAAATCTTTGGTTCTAGCTACATTCAAAACATTGTAGTCCAAATAATCATAATTGAATTCTAATTCTTTTTCTAAAAGCGTTAGTTCTTGTAGTGATAAGCTTTTTAATAGACTTAAATTATTTGGTCTTTTGTTTTTAGCTAAATCTTCTCTTTGCTTAGTATTTTGAAGTTCTTCAACACCACCATCCATATAATAGTTGTCAGCGCTTTCTTCTCCACCTTCTTCTTGTTCTTCGTTAACTTCTTCTATTTCTTCATTATTCTTTTTCTTAAATACTTTACTAAAAATATCTTTGAATTTATTTTTCATTAATTGCCTCTACTTTTAATTCTTCTTCTTTGTCTAAAGTTATGTTCCTTCAAATTTTATAATCTTCATTTGAATCAAACTTAAATACTAATGGTTTACATATATATCTTAATAAGAAGATTAATCTATCATCACTTGAGAAAGTTATACATTTAACATCATTATTGTTTTTATCATAAATAATGTATGCACCATCATTTCATACATGAGTATAATCATCAATTCATTCACCAAATTCATTTAATTTGATGTTTTCATTCATTTCAGAAACTATATTATCAAATGACTCTTTGTTTTTCTCATTTCAAACCATCAACATAGGTGTTGGTCTATTATCTGGAATATAAGATAGTTCATATAATTTAGATAAGTCACATACTACATATTCATCATTAAACATTTTTCTTCTATTTTTAATTAAGAAGTGTTTTTCTTGAGTTTTATTTTTTAACTTACTTAATTTGTTATTCATTATAAAAGCTTCGATTTGTTTTAGTGTTTCTTCTTTTATTTGAATATATCTTTCAATGGCTTTTGGATCATTTGGTAGTTCAATTTCAATTTCATTTAAATTATCAGGTTTTACATATTCTAATTCTTTTTCATCTTTTTCCACACTATAGTCACTATAGTAATCTAAATCTATTTCTGGTAAATCTATAGAATCTTTAATGTTTATATCTTCTGAAACTACTTCACTTGATTCATTAACTATGTCGTCTTCATTATTTATAACTTCTTCTTCTTTTTCTTCTACTTTATCATCTGCTGTTTCAAATAAAGTATTTTGCACTACATCATCTTCTTTGTCTTCTTCTTCATAATCAATTTGTTTAGATGATAAATCTATACCTGGAATATTTTCTTTTAATTCCTTATCTAGATTTGTCATATTCTCATTATTGTTTTTTAAATTTAATTCACTAGAGTTTGGAGTTTGTCCTAAAGAAGTATCTTCTTTTTTCATATTTACTTCTTCATCATCTTTTAATAATTTTTCTCTTAATGCAATTATATTTTGAGTCATTTGACTTTCATTAACTTCAAATTTTCTAAATATAGATTGTGTAGTATATAAAGTTACATTGTTGTGGAAATGCAAGTAAGTTAAAACATCATCTTCATCTATTATTTTCTTATTAAGTTTTTTTATAATGTTTCTTGATTTTTCTTCTAATGCAAAACAAATTATTCTTTTAGCACTTAGTAATGATTTAATACCAGCAGATAATATTTCACTTCCATTATTTGCATGATTAATAAATGTTGGTCTAGATTCAAAATCATTAAAAGCAAAATTACCTCTAGAATCAATAAAAAATATTGCTAAATCTACTCCACCTGATGTATCAAATGTAAAAAGATTTTTTAAATTGTTATTACTTATAAAATCTTCCAATTTCATATCAATGTTTTCGTAATTTAGATTATTAAAATTAACTTGCTTTAAAAATTTTTCTTTTATTTCTTTATCAAGAGGAACCAATTGTTTTTCTGCATAAATAGCTAATGGAAAAAACTTTGTTTGACTTCAATCAAGTTTTTTAAGTTTTTTAAAATTATTTGTAACTTTGTACAAATCATCTTTTCATTCCAAACCTATTCTTGAATTAGGTTTTATTTCCAACAATTGTTTTAACTCTCTACTAAAATCTCTTGAAATTTTTCTTGTATTCTTTAATGTTCTTATGCATATAGACATATTTAAATATAATAGCCTTTTTTAATTTCCTTTTAATATTATAATATTAAATGATTTATAGACATAATATTTTTATGTTGTGGTTAAATTAAAGTATGTTTGAATTTTGTGAAAAAAAAGATTTAGTTTTTGTAGATATAGAAGCAAATGATAAACCAAAAAGAATTTTGCAATTTGGTGCAGTCAAACTAAAAAAGAATAATGATATAGAGTGCAGAAATTGATTTTCCAATCCCAAGTGTAAGATTTCACCCCATATTTTAAAAATGGTGCATAAAAACTTACTAAACATTGAGAATGGAATAAGTAGCATAAGAATAATAGAAAAAATATATCGTTTTTTAAATAATACTGTTTTAGTTACATATGGACCTTTTGACTATACATTCTTAGATTCTATGTCTTTGAAATTTTTAAAAAAGAAATTAAATGTGATTCATATTGATCTTCAAGATGAATGAAAAAAGATGTCAATGTCAAAAAATGTTTGAGCATTAAATAAATTAGGTAATTTTTTTAATATTGATATTAATGAAAATAAACTACATGATGCATTTTATGATGCTGATATTTTATATAAGATATTTAGAGAATGAAAATCTCAAAATGAAAATAAAGAATGTTTAGTTAAAAATATTTATAAGCATGTTACTCAATTTGAGAAAAAAATTAAGATAACTCAAAATTTGGAAAACAAGAATGCTAAAACTATGAATAATACTTTAGAATGCAAAGGTCTTTGTTTTTTAAATATAAATTTTAAAGAATCAAAGTGATTTGAAAGCCCTAAAAAACTTTTATCAGATTTTGATGTGTTAGAAGTTGTAGGGCACGAAATAAAAAGAAATTGAAATTTCCATTTTGATATTAATTCAAAAGATTTTGATAATGATATATATGAAGACGTTTTAAGTTCAAATCTAAAAAAACTTGTAACTTCTATAAAAAATAAAAAAATTATTATAAATGAATCTCAATATCAAAAGTTAATTAGAATAGCTAATTTATGTGCCAAGTATATAGATGTATTCCCAATCAATAATATTTCATTTACAACAGGATATAATAACTTATTTGAAAAGATTGATGTAAATTTTGAAAAATTTATGTCTAATCAAGATCTTATTAAAAATTGAAAAGTATATGAATATCTTATAAATCAAGAAAAAGAATAGTTGCCTATTCTTTTTCTTTTTTTATTATATTTATTTTAAAAATATGGTCTTCCAAACAATATATCAACATTCTTAGATAACGCCAATATACCAAGCGCTATAAATGTATAAAATATATAACTAAATGAAGTAATAATGAATGAATCAAATCTATCTAAGAAACCACCGTGACTTCTTAATGCAGTTCCAAAATCTTTTATTTCATATTTTCTTTTTATAAAACTAAACATTAAATCACCAAGTATGGTTGTAATAACTAATCCTGTTGCTACAAAAAATAAAATAACTCATAATGCTGCAGATAGTGGTTCTTTAGAAATAGTTTGAAATTGAATAATATTTCATAAATTAATAGTGCTTCTATTTATTGTTTCTATTTTTTCATCTGCAGTAAAGTTTATAACTTCATTATCAAGCGTTAATAAACCAGCATATAACAATAAAATAGTTACAGCTAATATAGTACCTATGATAGCACCTTCTCATGTCTTATTTGGGCTTATAACCTTTGCCATTTTATGTTTCCCAAATAACATTCCACTTAAATAACACATAGCATCTGTTACAGTAACTGCTAAAAAGACAAATAGTGTTGCTACTCACCCTCTTAATAAACCTATTAATGCAAAACCTAAAAAACCTAATGGAACAATTATCATTAATAAACAAATTGTAAATACATTCATAAATGATATTTTGTCAGCCTTTTTTAGCAATCCTCAAACCAACAAAATAATAATTATTGAATTAAAGAAAATTGATAAATAAATTATGTATAAATTTATCAAACTATATTCTTGTTGTATTTCATCCTTTGCTAAAGGTGTTGTAGGTAAATCAGAATCTAATGTTTTTGCATAATAACTAGATATTATAAGAAACACTGTTGGAACTAAATAAAGTAAGGAGGTTGCTACTTTTAATATAATTCTTGCTGTTTTTTCTGATTTACTAAATACCAAATTTAATGATTCATGTATTGAAAAATATAATGGTATATATAACACAGCAATAAAAAGAAAAGCAAAAATACCTTTAATCTCTTTTTTAGATAAAACACTTCAACTAAATCAATTTGCAGCTGTTTGGTCTGCAAAAACTGATAATGCAAAAATGATTAAATAAAAAAAGATTATAACAATAGACATTAGTGATCTATCTCTAAAATTTTTTTTCTTTTTTTCATCAATATTGTTTATTAAACTAAAATTTGTAAAACTTTCAATGTTAGTATCGCGTTTAAACATTACACACTCACCAAATCCCTATTTATATATTTATCATTAAACATATTTTAATGAGAAATAAATTAAAAAAAATAATTAAAGAAATAATTCAATTTCTTTAATTATTTAAATATGAATTAAATAGTCATTAACTCTTTTTCTTTATCAGCAAAATGTTTGTCGATTTCGCTGTTTCAAGATCTTGTTAGTTTGTCTAAATCTTCTTCAAAACCTTTTAATTCATCTTCTCTTAATTCTTTATCACCTTTAAGTTTTTGATGAACTTCTTTTCTAATATTTCTTATTCCAATTTTTGCTTGTTCAACAAATTCTTTAACTTTTTTAATAGATTGTTTTCTACTTTCTTCTGTTGGACTTGGAAAAATAATTCTAATACAATCAGCATCAACTTGTGGGTGTAATCCTAAGTTTTCTTTTAGAATTGCTGAATTAATATCATGTAAAATATTTTTATCATAAGGTTTAATTAAAATTTGTTTTCCTTCAACTACTTGTAAGTTTGCTAATTCATAAATTTTTGATTTATCACCATATGCTTCAACTAATACATGGTCTAAAATTTTAGGATTAGGTCTTCCTGATTTAATCTTATTAAATTCAGAGAATAATCAGTTTAATTTAGTTTCAGCTTTTTTATCAAAATCTTCTTTATAAATCTTTCATTCCATAAATAAATTTCCTTATTATTTTTTCTTTTCAAATGACATTCTTATTTCATTTGTTTTATTTTTATTTTCTTCAATAATATTGTTTTTTATCTTTTGAATTTCTTCAATATAAAAATCAATGTTTTCCATAAAATTATTTGAAGCTTTATTTTCATTAAGTTCTTCTAATTTTATTTTATTATTAATTTCTTCATTAACAATATTTTTTGCTTCTTGTAATACTTCATTAATAATCTTTTGGTCTTCTAAGATTTTCCCAATTTTTTCTTCTATTTCAGCAGATACATTTGCATTAATTTCTTCAAATTCTATTACTTTATTTTCATCAGTTTTATTTTCATCTATTACAAAATCATCATCTGCAAATAAATTATCTGGAATTGAATAATTAATATCAGTTTTTAATACAAAATCATCAGTTGTAGATTCGTTATTTTTGTTTTCTACTTCTTTGTTATTTTCTTGTTCTCCAAAGTTTTTGCTTTTTCATGTAAAGAATTCAGTAGCAAAATCTTTTTGATATTCATCAGTTTCTTCTTTTATCTCTTCTTCTTGAACCTTATTGTTTTTAAGATTATTTTCTAATTCTTTTACTTCTTTTAAAAAGTTTTCAATAGAATCTACTTCTTCATTTTTAAGTTTTCCATAAATCGGAATTTCTTCTTCTAAAAAACCTTCAACTTCTTCATCAGTATAATCTTTTTTTTCTTCTGGAGTATCAGATAGATTTTTCATTATATTTTTAAATAAATCATCTTCTTCTTTTATATTCGTGTAATCTTGTTCTATTTCATCATTATTTTCAGAAATTGGTTCAAACTCGATTTTTATTTCATCTTTAATTTCATTTGGTGTTTGCTCAAAGATTTCATCTTCATAAACTTCATCTTCTTCTTGTGATGATTCACATTCACAGTCACAGCCACATTCTTCTTCAAATTCTTCATCAAATTCTTCTTCAAAATTATTTTCTAAACTATTTGAATCAACATAAATATTAGTTTCTAAAGACTCTTCTAGTAATTGATTGTTTTTTAAAAAACCAAAAGTTTGAAAATCTTCTTCATTTTCTGAAATTAATGTAAATCTTGAATTTAAGTTTAAAATATTTACAATTCCATGAGGTTCATTAATTTTAAACACTATAGTTTTTACATCTGTTTGCTTGCAAATTGATGCAGCAGTTGCATCCATTACTTTTAAATCCTTAGCAATAGCTTCTGTATATGTTAAATGCTCATAAAACTTTGCATCTGAATAAATATTTGGATCTTTATCATATACACCATCTACATTATTTTTACCCATTAGTATGTAACTTGCACCAAGTTCTGCTGCTGAAACTGCAATACCAGTATCTGTTGTAAAATATGGTCTTCCAGTTCCACATGCTAATAAAGCCACTTCATCTCTATCTAATGAATCTTTTAGATGTCTAATTATGTAGTTGTCTGCTATTTTTTCCATTTCTACTGTTGAAAAAATATTAGCTTTAACTCCTAGATTTTTTAAAGCAGATTGAAATGCTAATGAATTCATCACAGTAGATAACATACCCATTTGATCTGCTTTATATCTTTCCATATTGATATCTTTAGCAATATTCCCTCTTCAAATATTTCCACCACCTAATACAATAGCTACTTTATAAGATGATGAGATGTCTTTAATTTGTACTGCTAAATCATTTAAAACATTGATATCAATAATATCATTTGCACCTTTAAGTGAAGCACCACTAATTTTAATAATTACTAATTTTTTTTGATTACTCATTACTACCTCCACAAAATATAAAAAAATGAAAAAATATTACTATTTTTTCATTTGAGCTTGAACTTCTGCTGCAAAGTCTGTTACAACTTTTTCGATTCCTTCTCCAACCTCATATCTAACCATTTTAATAATTTTTCCACCGTTGTTTTTTACATATGTAGCAACAGTGATGTTTGGGTCTTTAAAAAATGGTTGGTCTTCTAAACAAACCTCTGCAGTTATTTTATTCATTCTTCCATTTACTATTTTTTCAGCAAATTCTTGTGGTTTACCTTCTTCAATAGTTTTTTGAATTAAAATCTTTCTTTCAGATTCTAATCACTCTTGATCAATTTCGTCTTTATTTAAGAATTTTGGATTCATTGCTGTTAAGTGCATAGCAACATCTTTAGCTACTTCTGCTGACACTTTTCCATCAATTAAAACAGCTGAACTTTTTCTGTTATCTGAGTGTTGGTAAATACCAAAAACTTGATTTTCAGTTTTAGATAAAAGTTCTGCTCTTCTGAAACCAATTTTTTCTCCAATTGTTGCTGTTAATTCTATTGAAGTTTCATCAATAGTTTTTCCATTAGACAATTTCATAGATGGGATATCATTAGTTGTTTTGTTTGAAACGATTGTATTTGCAACATCATCTACAAACTTAACAAAGTCATCATTTTTAGCAACAAAGTCAGTTTGAGAATTAACTTCTAAAATTACACAATAATTGTCTTTTTCTAGAACTTTTGTTTGTCCTTCAGCAGCTATTGCACTTGCTTTTTTTGCTGCTTTTGAAATTCCTTTTTCTCTTAATCAAGCAATTGCTTTATCTATATCATCATTTGATTCTTCTAAAGCTTTTTTACAATCAGCAAAACCTGCTTGAGTTCTATTTCTAAGTTCTTTAACTTTTTCTAATGTAACACTCATTTTAAATCCTTTAATTATATATATTTTGTTTTTGAAATCTTTTTATATTTTATATTATTTTTTCAAAACTAAATTAATTTTTGCTCTAATAAAAATTCATAAATAGAATCATTGTTATTATCACCTATGATTTTATCTGCTATTTCTCTTATTTTCAAAGTAGCATTCCCCATAGCAATACCATTTCCGCTAAACTTTATCATTTCATAATCATTGTCAGAATCACCAAAACAGTATGTGTTTTCATTTAGTATGTTTAATTCTTTTTGAATCTTTTCTATTGCATAAAATTTATGAATATTTTTTCTTGATATTTCAAAATATACTTCTGATGTTATGTGGTGATGAACATCTTTTGATAGTAAGGGTTTAATTTCTTTTTGAAGATCTAATAATTTATAAGATTCTAATTTAATAGCTGCTTGAATTATTTTTTCACTAAATAAAGCCTCTTTAGCTTTTTCTATATCATCATAGATTGGGTTTCTACTAGTTCCGCCTCTAAAAAATTTTTCATCATCTATATCTTTATTAATGTCTTCGCCAAAATAAACTCTTCAAAATTTTAATCCGTTATTAAAACCCAACTCTCTTTTATATTTTTTTGCAAAATCTCACATTAATTGCAAATCTTTTTTATCTAGTGTTTCTGCTATATTAGTTGTTTGTTCATTTTCAATATTGTAGATAACAGCTCCTCCAGAACCAATAATAAAATGTTTTAAACCCAACTCATCTGCAATATCAAAAGTTTGTATAGGCGTTCTTCCTGTACATAAACAAACTACATGGTTTTTGTTTATCAAACTCTTAATAGCTTTTTTTGTTGAATCTAAAACATTTTTCTTATTGTCTACTAAAGTACCATCTACATCAAATGCAAATAGCTTTTGTTGCATAATTAATTACTCATTTTCAAGTTCATTAACAGCTAAATCATAAACTTTTTTCAAAGCATCTACAGATTTATTAAATGCATTTTTTTCACTAGCTAATAAATTTAATTTTAATGGATTAGATCAACCATTCTTATTAACTATAGCAGGTCATCCAACATATAAATTTGATGAACCCTTTGTTATTACAGAAACAGGTAATATAGCATTTTCATCTCTTAATATTGCTCTACAAATTCTTGCTAAACAAGCACCTATTCCATAAAATGTTGCTCTTTTTGTATTAATTATTTTATAAGCTTTTGTCATCACATTTTTATGAATAGTTTTCTTTTGAGTATCTGTTAATTTTTTATATTTATCTAATGTTATAGATCCAATTGTAACTTGAGAAAATGCAGATATTGATGAATCTCCATGTTCACCTATAACATAGGCTTCAATTGAGTTTGGATTAACATCAATCTTGTTAGCAATTTCATGTTTTAATCTTGAAGAATCTAATACAGTTCCTGAAGGAATAACTTTGTTTTCATGAAATCCTGAATATTTTTGATAGATTTTACCCAATATATCTACAGGGTTTGATGCAATAACTGTACAACCATCAAAACCAGTATTTTTAATATTAGTTGCAATTTCTTTCATAATTTTTGCATTTTTATTAATTAATTGCAATCTAGTTTCTCCTGGTTTTTGTGGAACACCAGCCGTAATAACAATGATATCTGCATCAGCACAATCATCATAATTACCGTGTTTAATTTTTCCAGGAATTGTTAAAATAGCACTAGCATCTTCAAAGTCTCATGTATTTCCTTTTGCCAAGTCATCAAATGCATCTATTAAAACATATTCATCAAACAACCCTTGGTTTAATGCTGAATATAAAAATGAAGTTCCAACAGCACCACAACCAATTAAAACAACTTTTCTTGTTTTCATATTTTTTCCTTACTTTATCCTTTTCTAACTTTGTTTTTTTAAAATTTTTCGAGAGGAAATTTTTCTATTGTTTATATGTGAAAAAAAATAAATAATCTCAAGTTTTTCATAATCAGATTTATAAAGATCATTTAATTTAAGTTCATATTCAAAATCATTAACATCTCTCATACCTCTAATTATAAAACATGTATTTTTAATTTTTGCAATATCTGAAATCTTACTATCACAAATTATTACTTCTACATTATTTATTTTTAAATCTTTAATAGTCTTTTTAACCAATTCATATCTATCTTTTAAATCATCTTTTTTCTTTTCAGGATTAATAGCTACAACTATATAAATAAAATCAAATATCTTTAAAGCTTTTTGTAATATATCTAAATGTCCTTCATGAAATAATGAAAAAGTTCCAGGAAAAATAGCAGTTTTCATAATAAAAAAATATCCCTAAATAATTTAGGAATATTTTAAGACTTTTAAATTATTTTTGATGAAAAACAACTTTTCTTTGCTCAGGTTTTCTCTTAATAATTTCTGGCAATAAGATTTCTTCATCTTTTTTCTCTACAAATTGTTTTGGTAAACCTTTTGCTTCAGCAATAGCATCACATAAAATACCGATTAATAAATAAACAGATTTTATTGAGTAGTTGTTTGCTGGAATTACATAGTCTACTAAATCAGGGTTTGCATTAGTGTTACATATAGCAATAACTGGAATGTCTAATTTCTTAGCTTCTTTAATTGCAATCATTTCCTTTTCAGGATCTGTTAAGATTAATGCTTTTGGAAGTTCTTTCATAGTTCTAATTCCAGAGAAGAATTTAGCATATTTTTCAGTTTGCTTTTTAATTTCTCCTCTTTCTTTTTTGTTGTACTTTTCAATTTCTCCATTTTTGTGCATTAAGATTAAGTTATTAAATCTATTTACTGAATTAGTAATAGTTTTAAAGTTAGTTAATGTACCACCTAATCATCTTTCATTAATGTAGAAACAGTGAGCTCTTTTAGCTTGATCTTTAACATGGTTTTTAATAATTTTTCCTCTAGTACCAACAATTAAAATTGGTGAACTATCAGATGTGTTATTCTTTTTAACTAAATCAAATATGAAATTATAAACCTTGTTTAAAGATATAACTGTTTGTAAAAGGTCAATAATGTGGTTTGATCCTTTTTTTGTATAAATATATGGTTTCATTTTTGGGTTTCATTTTTTACTTGTTAACCCAATGTGAGCTCCAGTTTCCATTAATTTATTAACACTGATAAGCTTTCTATATGGCTTACCGATAATAGCTGGATTTGCATTGATTTTCAGCATAATATTGTTTTCAATTTCTGCAGCTTTTTCTTTATAAGAAGAAGTTGCAGGAGCTGATTCAGGTTTCTTTTCAGAATCTGTTGAGTCAATATTAGCAGATTTTAAAGAAGTTTTTTTAATTTCATTATTTTCTGCTTTTACAGTTGTTTTGTTTTCAACTGATCCAACTTTTGCCTCTACCTTTTTTGGCATTTTTACTCCTTAAAAATATTTTATAAACAAAATAATTATATAACACAAATAAGAAAGTAGTAAAAAAGTGTAGTTTTGCATCCTACACTTATACTTTTTAATTTTTAATAAATCGTTTCAAATAAATATAATCCACAACCTTTAGCTTTTAAACAAGAACTTCCTTTTTTAGGATTTAAAAATAATTGATTAATATGATTAAAATCTATTTCATTTTCACTGTATGCAATAAAAGTTGCAATAATCATTCTTACCATATTTCTTAAAAAACCTGCACCATTTATAAATATCATGACTCTATTTTTTTCTTCCAATATCTCAATTCTATGTATTGTTCTTATAGTGTCTTCATTATCAGAAGTACTAAAACTTTTAAAATCTTTTGTTCCTATAAATAAGTCTTTAATGCTATTTATTTTTTCCACATCAAGTTTTTTATTATATTGAAGTTCATAGTTTTGTCTAAATATATTAAAGTTTCCTGTATTTATTACATAACAATATGTTTTTGATTTTATTGAAAACCTAGAATGAAATGTACTTGGAACTTCTTCAATTGATTTGATATATATTCCATTCAACTTATTATTCAAAACTTTTTGAATTTGAAATGGTTCAATATTCGTTTCTTGCTTTAATTTGAAATGTATTGTTTGATCAATTGCATGTACATATTTATCAGTTCTTCCAGAACCATAAACATTTATTTTATGATTAAACAATTCTTGCAACGCTTGTTCTATATCGCCTTGAATTGTTTTTTGGTTTTCTTGTTTAGCATATCCTTTAAAAAATGAACCATCATACATTATTTTTAATTTATATGTTTTACTCATTATAAAATTGCTAAAACTTCATGAATTCCAAACACATTAACAAATATAGGATTTGGAAGAATTGTTGCTAGTGCTATTAAGATGCCAAACATGAAACAACTTAATGAAAATATAATTCAATCAAATGCATATATAGAATACTCTCTATATCTTGTTCTAGCATTTCTTGGATTGTAACATCTTGATTCCATAGCATTTGCTAATTCTCCAGCCTTTTTAAAAGCTATTGAAAATAAAGGTACAACCAATGATATTAATGAAGTTACTTTATCTTTTAAATTACCATTTTTAAAGTCTAATCCTCTTGAAGCTTGAGCTTTCATAATTCTATTTGATTCATCAAGCAATGAAGGTATAAATCTTAATCCTAACGCTATTGTTGTACTTCACTCAGTTACTGGTAATCTTAAAAATCTTAAAGGATTTAAAATATCTTCTAAAGCATTTGTTAATTGAATTGATGATGTTGTTGAAGTTAATATAGTAACTATTAAAATCATTAAAAATATTTTTATAGTTACAAATAACATCAATGATATTGCTTCAGATGAAAAACCATATCAAGGCGATCTGTAAAAATAAGCATAGAAGTGTGCTTCACCATTTATATTAACAACTTCTGTATAATATCTTAATTTACCTAAAACTGAATCTTCATTCGATAATTGTTTAACTAGTTTTGTAAACAAAGCATCACTTGAACTAGAAACTTTGATTCCATTACTTAATATTAGTTCATTCCCATTAATTGTTCATAAATCTATAAATCCATTTTTTGAATTTAATGTTATTGAACCTTCTATACCTTGAACATTAAATGTAATACTATCCAATCAATGCCCACCATACATAGATCCTTGTACAAATCATTTATTACCTATTAAAGTAGTGTGAATATTATCATCTTTAAAAAAACTAGGCAATCCAAAAAATGTTAGTTTGGACTCTACATCAAAAACAACTCCAGGACCTTTATAAGTAAATCAATTGACTAGTGTTAGAATAATAGCCATGAAAATAACAGACTGAATAATGTTTCAAAGTTTTTTTACCGGTAATTTAGCCACAAAATACAACGTTAAACAAAACACTAATAAAACGCTTTGATAAAAGAAACCAAAAGGAATAAAAATCATAGCAATAACAAAACAAACAGTTAAAAACTTTAATGACGGATTCATTCTATGAATAAAACTATTTTTTACAACATATCCATTAAAATTCATTTTCTTACCCTTTATTTAATATTCACTATTTTTTTTATAGCTATAACAAGCTGATCAACAGTTTTTGGTTTTTCTTCATATAGTTTAACAAATCTTTTATCCTTTTCACATAGATTATCTATTAGTTCTATGATGTTAGGTTTTTCCATATTTGTCTTTTCATACAATTCTTTATTTGTAAATACTTCATATGGTTCTCCAGAAAAAATAATTTTTCCTTCATCCATAACTATCACTTCATCACCTATCTCTAATACTTGATTCATAGTATGGGTTATCACTATGATTGTTTGCCCTCTATTTTTAGCATCCAAAATAACTTGCATCATTTCATGCTCACCTTGTGGATCTAATCCAGCTGTGGGTTCATCAAAAATTAAAATTTTAGGTTCTATTGCTAATATTCCAGCAATTGCTACTCTTCTTTTTTGACCACCTGATAATTCAAAAGGACTTTTATCCAAAAAGGTTTCATTTAAACCCATTTTTGTTAAATATTTAATAGATAATTCATGTGCATAATCATCAGTAGTTTTTGTATTAAATTCTATTCTTTTAACAAACTTTTTAAATTTAGTTTTTAAAACTACATTTGCATAATCTTTTTTATCATGAATCTTATATTTAAAAATAACTTGTTCGCTTTCAATAAACTTATCAAAATCTTCATAATCATTATTTATAGAAAGAGAGCTTTTAATTTCATCTCAATGTTTTTGTATTAATGTATTTTTAAGATTTAATATATTTACTTCTTTAGATTTTTGTTGTGGAATACCTAATGTAAATGGACCAAAAGAAATATCTTTTTCTATAGTTGATTTAAAAAGTTGGTATTCTGGAAATTGAAAAACCATACTTATTATTTTTCTTAGTTCTTTTGTATGTTTAATCTTTTTTGATTTATCACTAATATGAAAATTATCTACATATATATTTCCTTGCTTAGATTTTAATAATCCATTAAAGTGAGCTACTAATGTTGATTTACCACTACCTGAATTTCCAATGATAAAATAGATTTTATTTTCTTTAAAATCATAAGAAAAATTATCAATTGCTTTAAATTCATTTCCATCAGATTCTTCAAAAACACATGTTAAGTTTTCAACTTTTAATATACTGTTATTATTCATTGTTATTTCAACTTTCTAATGTCTTCTATTAACTTATTTTGATCAATAGTTAAATTAACTGGAACATTATTTTCTTTCAACATTTTTGATAATTTTAAAATAAATGGAAAATCTAGTGCTGATGAATCTAAAAATTCTTCATCTGAAAATATTTCTTCTGGTTTACCAACTCTAATAACTTGTCCTTTTTTAAACACAACAACTTTATCAGCATTCAAAACTTCTTCCATATCATGTGTTATAGAAATAATAGTTTTTTTTGCATTATGTTTTAAATCAAGCATAATTTCTTTTAGTTCTTTTTTTCCTTTAGGATCTAACATTGATGTAGATTCATCAAAAATTATTATTTTAGGATTCATAGCTAAAACTGATGCAATTGCTACTCTTTGTTTTTGTCCTCCTGATAATGCCACAGAATCTTTATGTAACAAATCATCAACATGTACTATCTTGGCAGCATTATCTATTATTTCATCCATTTTTGAAGGTTTTACTTTTTTATTTTCTAATCCAAAAGCAATATCATCTCTTGCTGTTAATCCAATAAACTGACTATCAGGATTTTGAAAGATAATCCCAACATTATTTCTTAAATGATGAAAGTTTAAATATGTTATAGTTTCCCCATAAATTTTAATTGTTCCTTCTTGTGGTTTTAAAAGACCAACTAATACCTTAGATATAGTTGATTTTCCACTACCATTATGACCTATTATACAAATATATTCATTTTCATAAATTTCAAAATTTACACCATTTAAAACATTATTTGTTTTGTCATAACTAAAAACAATATTTTCTAACTCAATTACCTTTTTATTTTTCGATTCCATACTTTATATTTTAACTATTTTTATAGGTTTTAAAAAAATAAAAGATTAAATGACATATGGACTTCATGGGTCTATAATTTCTTCATTTAAATCTTCTATTTTTTTGTTTTCTATTACATTAATTAAATTTTCAATATTTTCTTTTGAAACTATTGCTTGATACACATATTTATCAAATCAAGAATCACTCATAGAAAAGTATCCTCAATCACCAACATAACAACCTCAGCTGTTGTGCACTTTTCAATTGTCTATGTCGTATTCTTTTATTTTGTCTTTTAGTATTCTTTCATTTTTTAAATCTGAATTGTCAATTTTATTTTCTAAATTTTTTATATTCACACCCATAATCAACATATTGTGTGAAGGGTTTGCGGTTCTAAAAAATAATTCATCTGTTTTACTTATTTCAAAAGATGTTTCAAATAATTTATCCACACAAAACATTTTGTTGTCTCAATATCCTATGTTTTTATCTACATATCATGAAGGATCTGAACTAAATAAAATTGGTTTTTTATTTTTTATTAATTCATTAATTATTAAGTATTTAAAATATGTTTCATTTAAATTTATATGAGTAGATAATTTACTTCCATAAATATTTTTAATGTAATTAAATTTATATTTTTTTAATAAATCATTTTTATCATTTGAAACATTTATTATGCTTACATAATCAGACAGTTTTAAATTTACATATTTTCTATAAAACTCTTGAGGAGTGATATTTTTATCTATGAAATATTTTTTTTCTAATGAATTGTAATCATTGTCAAATTCTGATTCTTTTTTTATTTCTGCACAATATTGAAAATCAAAAGCCTTCACAGGATTTCCATAAAATGTTTTAAGAATTTTATAAATTTGATTCATTTGTTCTTTTTTAATTTCTTCTAAATTATCAAGACTTTTATCTTTTTGTGTTCTTAAAATATTTGCAAATTCTTTTAATTTTCAATTCAATAAATAATTAACGTCTTTAGGGTTTGTAGAATGGTATGTGTCTGGCATTATATCAAATGGTACAACACCATATTTTTCTATTAAATTTAT
>JARHZT010000035.1 GCA_029258015.1 Malacoplasma sp.
GAAGCATATGAAAAAATAAAAAAAATAGATGCTATTTGTTTTGATAAAACAGGAACACTTACTAAAGGTGTTTTTGATGTCCATGAAATCTTGGGTAATAAAAATAATTTAAATGTCATTTATGAAATGGAAAAACAATCAATCCATCCATTAGCAGTGTCATTTGTAAAATATTGTAAAAATCTCCATTTAAAAACAACGAAATTAGAAAACATATCTGAAATGGTAGGGATTGGATTAAAAGCTAATGATAGTGAAAATAATTATGAATTAATTTCATTAACTTGAGCGTTAAAAAACAATTATGAATTTGATAATGATTTAAATGAATTTTTAAATGATTTTAAAGGAAACAAATATGATGACTTATTACAATCATATTCATGCTTTGTAAAAAACAATAAAGTAGAAAACATTTTAATTTTTTCTGATTCGTTAAATGACAATGCGATAGATACAATTAAAATATTTGAGCAAATGAAAATTAAAACTTATATCATTAGTGGGGATAATCAAAAGTCAGTAGAATACATTGCAAAAAAATTAAATATACAAAATTATTTTTACAATGTTAATCCATCTGAGAAAAGTAAGATAATTGAAGATTTACAAAAGCAAAATTTAATGGTTGCTTATGTAGGTGATGGAATTAATGATTTAGAAGCATTAAAACATTCAGATCTTTCTATTGCTATAAGTAAAAACAATAGTGTTGCTCAAAATGTTAGTGATATTTTAATTTTAAATAATGACATATTAACAATTTTAAAAGCAATAGAAATAACTAAAACTACAAGAAAAATGATTATCTTCAATTTAATCTGAGCTTTTGCTTATAATATTTTAGTTATTCCTTTATCTATGATTGGGTTTATCCCTCCATTCATTGGGGTGTTTATTATGGCTACATCAGATATTACTGTTGTGTCTAATACATTATTTTTCAGATTGAAAAAAATCAGATATATCCCAAAACGCATATATAAAAATGTAGAGAATAAAAAGATTTGTGAATTTTTAAAATAATTCTTCAAAGGAGTTGTTATGAATATAAAATATGAGATTTCATCAGTAGCTAATTTACCAACCAAAAATGGAAAATTTAAAATAGTATGTTTTAAAGAGTTTAAAGGTGGTGAGTCGCATTTTAA
Source organism: Malacoplasma sp. (assembly GCA_029258015.1). Taxonomy (GTDB): domain Bacteria; phylum Bacillota_I; class Bacilli_A; order Mycoplasmatales; family Mycoplasmoidaceae; genus Malacoplasma. Next base: position 1,152 of record JARHZT010000035.1, read on the forward strand.
AGAACACTTAGTAGCATACACTAATAAAATAGGAAAAACACCACTTGTAAGAGTACATTCTGAATGTTTAACAGGAGATGCATTTGGTTCATTAAAATGCGATTGTGGTCCTGAATTAAACTTCTCTTTAAATGAAATTAATAAACATAAAGATGGTGGATTATTAATTTATTTAAGACAAGAAGGTAGAGATATAGGGTTATTTAATAAAGTTAATGCATATGCTTTACAAGATAAAGGATATGATACAGTTGAAGCTAATTTAGCATTAGGGTTAAAAGCAGATGCTAGAGAGTATGAAATTGTTAAAGTTATATTTGAACATTTCAACATAAAAGATGTTGAATTACTAACTAACAATCCAGATAAAATTGAATGAATTTCAAAGTATGTAAATATTAAAAGAAAACAAATCATTCAAGGCATTAATGAATGTAATGAAGAATATATTAAAACAAAAAAAGAAAAAATGGGACATATGTTCTAATTTTTTCTTTTTTTGTCTATATAACATTTAATTTTTGAAATATTTTTGATATATTAAAAAGATAAAAAAATATTTGATATTTATAGTACATAGATATTAAAATATAGTTTGTGATTAAACATATGAAATACAAAAATAGTAAAAAGAATATTGATATAAAAGGAAATTTTGCCAGAGCTAAATTATCTGGTTCATTAATGAAATTATCATTGCTATATAGAGTAAAAAAAAGATGAGTAATTTTACTTATTATTACTCTAGTATCAATGCTTTCAGGTTTTATAGGTGTATTGTGTTTGCAAAACACAGGATTATATAACGTTGGTTTAGAAGCGTTTGCTCAAGGAATTGCTAGATTTGTTGCTTACTTTATTAAGGGTGATACAAAATTAAAGGCTAATGTTATGAATGCATTGTTTTGGTCTTTAATTATTGTTTTAAACATTCCTTTAATATTTTTTGGATGATACAAAATTGGTAAAAAGTTTACTTTCTATTCAACATATTATATTGTTGTTAGTTCTTTATTCGGGTTATCTTTAGGGTATATTCCAGGAATTGAAAATGTCTTTTTATTTGCAAAGGTTCAACCACATCCTATATTTGTGCAATCTGGAGTTCAAGTTTCACTGTGAAACTATGGAATAGATACAGTTTCTCAAGTTTCGTTATTCATATATGGATTTTTATATGGATTTCTTCAAGCTATATGTTATGCTACACTTTTCATCATTGGTACAAGTAGTGGTGGATTAGACTTTATAGTTGTTTGATATGCAGAAAAGAAATATAAAGACTTAGGTACAGTATTTACATACTTTAATATCTTGTGCTTTGTTATTAGTTATTTTTTAGGTACATATGTAACTTCAAGTTTAACCATAAATGAAAATTTAGGTATATTGATTTCACCTACACCAGATTTTTCAAAAATCTCTACAAGACCTTGAGACTTAGATTTATTCTTCTCGCCTAACTTTATGGCTACATTGCTATTAAGTATCGTATTAGGATTTACACTAAACCAATACTTTCCAAAATATCAAATGTCTAAAGTTGAAATTGTTTCAAGAAACTTTGAAGAAATTAGAAATCATGTTATTTCTCAAAAGAAACCTTATTCATTAAGTATTAAAACACTTGAAGGTGGATATAGTCGTTTACCTCAAAAAATGCTTGTAACTATATGTATGTTTATGGATGCGAAAGACTTATTAGAATTAACAAGACAATATGATCAAAATGCATTGTTTGTAGTTACATTAGTTAAAAGTGTTGATGGTTATGTTTACATGACTAAGGAAGAAGAAGAATTTGCATTATGATCATTCTTTAGAAGAATGAAAAAAGGAAATAAAAATTCAGCTAAAGCAGAAGAGGAAAGGAAAATTCATTTTGAAGTAGATAAAGAAATAGTTACAAAACAAAATGATAAGACAATAACAAAAGAAGTTGTTAGTGTTATTGAAGCTAGTGAAGTTTGTGATGATTCTGTTGATGATAACAGTAAGCCAATTGAAAAAGAAATTGTTATATCTAAAAAAGAAACTATAACTACTAAAAAAGAAAGCACTACTTCTAAAAAAGATAAAAGTATATCAAAAAAAGATAATACTACTTCAAAAAATAAATAATTTACAAAAAAAATATTTTATAATATTAGTATATTTTTGAGAACTTGTGATATGGAAAATATTTTTAGCAATAAACGAAATTATAGTGTTTTTGACCTGTGAAAAGATACACAAATTAAATTAGGAATATTCCAAAAAAGAATTTTAGAACAAAAAAAAGTTGAAGCTGCAACATTATTAGAAAAATATGATTTGATTTACTCTAAAATTAAACCTATTTCAAATGAAGAATTTAGTTTTGAAAATAATATATTTGTAGCTCTTATAAAATACATAATGGAATCAAATAGTTTTTTTGATTACAGATTATCTGATGAAAAGATAGATGAACTTTTATTGTTAGCATATATCTTTGAATGATTGTGTTTGGAAAAAAGTAAAGATGTAACACTATTAGGTGATAAATCAGAAGTCTTAAAAAAATTAAGAATTATTTCTAACAAATCAAACAGTATTAATAAAAAAATCTTTGAAGACCTAGATATAGAAGATGTAAGTAATTGATTAGAACTTAAAAGACGTGTTAAAAAATCAGCAGTTTGATGTTTTGATGAAATGGTTCAATTCCTATACAATGATAAGAAAATTTATAAAAAGATCTTAAATGAAACTATCTCAGCTAAGAACTTTGATGATAGAGATCAATGTTTAGAAATGTGAAATAGAGTTGCAAAAACAACTGATGAAAACTTTAAATACATTTACAGCATTAATGATAGTGATGACAAAATTATTTATATTAGTGTAGAAACACAAGAAAAGAAAGTAGCATTTGTTAAATTTAAAATGTTTTACACATTTGAATCTGTAAACGGACAAATCAAACCTACAGGTGTTTCTAAAGAATTAATTAGAATTGAATTCATTGATAAAAAAGCAGCAGAATTATATGGTGAAATCATGTCTAGTTCATTAAGAATAGCTAACAAGGTTATTAAATCAATTTTCTTATTAGATTTACAGTTGAAAAATGAAGAAAAAGAGCATGATAAGATAAATAATTTAAAATCTAAAAAAGTTGTTAAAATATTTAAGATGCATGCAAAAAGTGAATCATTAGATTCAGAGAAATCAAAACTTATTCAAAAATCATTAGGATAAATTCAAGCATTGCTTGAATTTATTTTTTTTAGGGAGGATTTATGAGTGAATTTAAATTAGTATCTAAATTTACACCAAATGGTGATCAACCAAATGCAATAGAAAAAATTGTAGATGGTTTTAAAAATAAAAATATAGATTCACAAGTGTTGGTTGGAGCTACTGGTACAGGTAAAACATTTACTATGGCTAATATTGTAAAAGCATTAAATAAAAAGACATTAGTATTAGCACATAATAAAACACTAGCTGCACAACTATATTCTGAGTTTAAAGAATTCTTTCCTGAAAATAGAGTTGAATATTTTGTATCAGCATTCGATTACTATCAACCAGAAGCGTTTTTACCTAAAACAAATACATATATAGAAAAATCATCTCAAACTAATAATGATATAGAAATGCTTAACTTATCAGCACTAAACTCATTAGTGCAAAGAGATGATGTAATAGTTGTAGCAAGTGTTGCTAGTATATATGCTTCATCTCCACCAAAAGATTTTTATAAACATAGAACATTTTTTAAATTGAATCAAAATATATCTATTAAAGATGTTAAATATGAATTAATTAATTTAAACTACAAAAGAAATGATGTAGATGTTATTCATGGACGTTTTAGTATTAAAGGTGATGTGATAGAAATAGGACCTGGATTTACAGATGAATTTAATATTAGAATGTCATTTTTTGGAGATGAAATAGAAGAGATTGCAAAAATTGATCCATTAACAAAAAATGTAATAGAAAAAGTTAAAGAAGTAGTTTTACCTGGTGCTGAATTGTATTTAGCCAATAAAGATACAATGGATGAATCACTAAAAAGAATTAGAGAAGAATTACAAGAAACTCATAAAAACTTTTTAAAGCAAAATAAACATATAGAAGCTCAAAGAATTATGGAAAGAACAACTCATGATATTCAATCATTTGTTGAATTTGGATATTGTCCTGGAATTGAAAATTATTCTAGACATTTAGAATTAAGAGAAGAAGGAGAAACTCCTTATACTATTTTTGATTATTTTGGAAATGACTTTTTATTAATTGTAGATGAATCACATATGATGATTCCTCAAATTAGAGGAATGTATAACACAGATAGAAGTAGAAAAGAAACTCTTGTAGAATATGGATTTAGATTACCAAGCGCATTAGATAATAGACCGTTAAATTTTGATGAATTTTTAAATAAAAAAGATAAAGTATTATATGTTTCAGCAACTCCTAATGAATGAGAAATAGAACAATCAGGACAACTTGTAGAACAATTAATTAGACCAACAGGATTAGTAGATCCAATTGTAGAAATTAGACCTACTAAAGATCAAATTATAGATATAGAAAATGAATTAAGAATTCAGATTAAAAATAAAGAAAGAACTTTTATTACTGTTATGACTATTAGAATGGCAGAAGAACTAACAGAATATTTAAGAAATAAAAATATAAAAGTTGCTTATTTACATAATGAATTAAAAACTATTGAAAGATTTAAGATATTAAATAACCTTAGAAAAGGTATTTATGATGTTGTTATAGGGATTAATTTATTAAGAGAAGGGTTAGATGTTCCAGAAGTTTCTAAAGTGCTTATATTGGATGCTGATAAACCTGGATTTTTTAGAAGTGATAAATCATTAATTCAAATAATTGGTAGAGCTTCTAGAAATGCTAATGGAAAAGTAATAATGTATGGTGATTCTATAACTACAGCAATGGATGTAGCTATTAAAGAAACCGAAAGAAGAAGAAAGATACAAATGGAATATAATGCTAAGCATAATATTATTCCTAAAACAGTTATTAAACCAATAGCATTGGATTTAAATAAAAATGATGCTGAAATTGATATAGATGATTTAATTTCAAGTAAGAAAAAATCAAAAGAGAAAACTGAAAAAACAATTAAGAAAATGAGAGAAGAAATGTTGAAAGCAGCTAAGAATCAAGAATACGAAAGAGCTGCATATCTTAGAGATATAATAATGGAGTTAGAATCTCAAAAATAGAACTTTTAATAAAAGTGTGTTATTAAATAATGTAGTGGGGATGAAAATGAAAAAGATAAATTGAAATGATTTTGATACATATATAAAGGTTAATAATAAAGATGGGTATAACCTTGTATATCTTCATGCTTTTACGGGCTCATGAAGTAATAAATCAAACCTTTTTAATAAATTAGATAAAGTAAATTATTACTGTTTTAATATGCCAGGTCATGGAAAAACAAAAGCAGCAAGTAGTGATGATATAGATGTAAAATATTATTCTGAATTAGCAGTTCAATTCATTGTAGATCATGATTTAGATAATGTAGTTTTAATGGGTCATTCTATGGGCGGTGGAATTGCTATGATGATTTGTGATGATTCAAGAATTGCTAATAGAATTAAAAAGATTATTCTAGAATCACCAGCAAATAATGCAAGTTTAAAAAACTTTAATCTAATTCAAAAATTAATACCTTCTTCTTTTGAAGAAATGGAATACATTGGAAGTGAATTATTTTATGATCCATTAAAGTTTTTTGGAAGTACTGAAAAATATAATGAATTCTTAAAATATGAATACAAAAAATTATCTGAAAAAGAATATCTTAAAAAAATTATTTGTTTCAATTCTATGACTGAATTCAACAACATTATTTATCAAGGAATAAGAGAAAATAAAAGACCAACATTATTAATCTTAGGTGATAAAGATAATATTATTCCGTATGAAGAAACTAATGAAGTATTTAATAATTTTAAAAATTATGAAATACACAAAATTAAAAATTCTAAACATGTTTCAATAGCAGAACATCCACAAGAATGTTTTAAATTAATTGATGACTTTTTAAAAATCTAGAATTATAGTTCTAGATTTTTTTAATATATTAAAATATTGATACATATGAAAAAAAGATTAGATATTTGGTTAGTAGAACAAAATTTAGTTAGAAGTAGAAATGTAGCTAAAGAATTAATTCTAAAATACAAAATTAAGGTTAATGATAAAACTATTGATAAACCTAATTATTTAGTTGATGAAAATGACAAAATATCAATCTTAGAAAACGAAAAATATGTATCAAGAGCTGCATATAAACTATTACATGCAATTGAAGTATTTAATCCTGATTTAGAAAATAAAGTAGCTATAGATATTGGTTCATCTACTGGTGGATTTACACAAGTTTTATTAGAAAATAATGTATCAAAAGTTTATTGCATAGATGTTGGTACAGAACAATTAGATAAATCATTAAGAGAAAATAAAAATATTAAGGTTTATGAAAATACAAATTTTAAAGATGTTAATATAAACTGTTTTGATGAAAGAATAGATATAGTTACAGCAGATGTTTCTTTTATATCTATTAAAATTATTCTTAAAAAAATATTAGAGATTTTTAACTATGATTTAAAAATGATTATTTTATTAAAACCTCAATATGAGATTGGAACTAAGATAGCAAAAACAAAAGGATATGTAAGAAAAGAAGATCATAAAAAAATAATTGATGATTTTATCGATTTTTGCAATGCTAATAAGATAAAAGTATTAGGACAAACTATTTCTCCTATTGAAGGTGCAAAAAAACAAAACACAGAGTATTTATTCTATTTGGAGAATAATAATGGAAAATAGGATATTTCATCTCGATATGGATTGTTATTTTGCATCTGTTGAAATTATGCTTAATCCTAGTTTAGAAAATATTCCTATATGTGTTGGTGGTAGGTTTATGAATGGTGTAGTATCATCTGCTAACTATGTAGCAAGAAAGCAAGGTGTTAAATCTGCTATGCCATTATTTGAAGCTAAAAAGATATGTCCTTCTCTTCAAATTCTTTCTTGTAATCATGATTTATATGAAGAATATTCAAATAAGATTCACACATTATTATTAACGATTGTTAAAAAGGTTGAAAAAGCATCTATTGATGAATGGTTTATTGATGTAACAGATAGTGAATATGAAACATGAGATGAAATAGAATTTGCTACATATTTAAAAAATCTAATATATAAGAAATTTAAACTTAAATGTTCTATAGGTAATTCATTTACAATGTTTTTAGCTAAAACAGCAACAGATTTGTGTAAACCAGATGGATACTTAACATTAAATAAAAACAACTTTAAAAAGTATTTATATAATGTTCCTTTATCCGATATTTATGGTGTAGGAAAAACAACTTTAAAAACATTGAATGAATTTCATATTAGAACAGTTGAAGATATTATCAATATTAAAAATGAAATATTCATAAAAAAGAAATTAGGTGTATTTTGAAGCAAACTAAAATATAATGTTTTAGGAATTGAACTTTCAAAAGTTAATCCTTATGTTGAAAGAAAAAATATTGGAAAAAGCTATACTGTTAAAAATTTTACAGAATATGATGAATACTACAAATTACTAATGAAAATATGCAATGATATTAATTTAAGTTTACAAAAACATGACTATTTAATAAATTCATTTACATTAAGAATTAAATTAGTTAATAAGACATATTTAGGTGAAACATTTAACTATTACAAATATGTAAATAAATTCGAATTTAATGATCTTATTGGTATATTTGATAAATATATTGATGAATCTAATTATGGTAATATAAAAAACATAGCTGTAACTGTTTTGAATTTAATAAATAAAGACAAGTATATTGAGCAAAAATCTTTATTTGATATAGATTTAAAAAGAGAAGAAACACCAATAGAAATAATAGTAAGTAAAGTTAATAAAAAATTAAATAAGAAAATAATATATCCAATAGCAGAAAAAGCAAAAAGCTAGTAAAACTAACTTTTTGCTTTTTTTATTTAATTATTAAATTTATACAAATATATACACTAAATCTTTTTAGGATGTTTTAATAAAAAACTTATACCTTTATCAGTTATTATCCTCCCTTTTGCAGTTTTATTAATATACATATTTTTTAATAAGAAAGGTTCTATTTTATTAGTTATAGTTTTTTCATCAGTATTTAAAAGTTGACATAATGTTTTTAAACCTATTGTTTTATTTTCTTCTAACAATCTAAGATATTGTAAATCTATTTCTTCTAGACCATTCTCATAAACACCTATCTTATCAAATATGAATTCGTTATTATTTTTTGAAGTTTCAATATGGTCAATAAATCTTGATAGTAATCTTTTAGCAATTCTTGGTATTCCTTTTGATCTGGATGCTATTTCTTTAATAAGATTATCGTTAAGATTTATATTTTTAGATTTACTAAGATTATATTTAATGATATTTATAATTTCTTTTTCTTCATATTCTGTTATGTTTATTACTATTCCAAATCTTTCTTCAAAAGGTTGTGGTAGGTTTCCGATTTTTGTTGTAGCACCTATTAAAGTAAATTTTGGAACACTCACCAATGTAGTTTTTTTATTGAATTCCTTTCCAACTTCAATATTTATTTTAAAATCTTCCATAGCAGAATAAAGTATCTCAAAACACTTTGGATTTATTGAATGTATTTCATCAATAAATAAAATATTTTTTTGTGCCATAGAATATAAAACATTTAAAATATCACTTTTTTCTTGAATTTCCGGTCCTTGAACTATTTTTATCTTTTGTTTTAATTCATTAGCTATTATATTTGCTAATGATGTTTTACCAACACCTGGCGGACCATAGAAAAGACAATGATCTAAAACATCATCTCTTTTTAATGCACTTTTTATATAAACTTCTAAATTATTTTTTAGCGATTCTTTACCTTGAAATTCTCTTAGATTATTTGGTCTAATTTGGAATATTTTCATGGTTTACTATTGCTTGTATTGCTAAACTTATCAAATCGCTTATATCATCTTTTTTTGAGTTGATTATTTTACTTTCTAATAGTGAAACAGCTTTTTCTATTTGATTCTTTTTATAACCTAATGCCTTCAATGCCGAAACTAAATCACATAGATTTTCTGAACATGTATTTTTATTTTTATGACATTCAGGTTCATTTTTTATTTTTTGATTAATGAAATGAGTAACGTTTAAAGAGATTTTGTTTGTGAACCCTGATAATGAATTTAATGCCTCTATGTCATTTTTGATTATCAAATCTTTCATTAGATTAATATCATTTTTCATAATAGATAATGCTATTTTTGTTCCTACACCATTAACCTGAAGTAATCACTCAAAAAATATTTTTTCATATAATGTTTTAAAACCATAATATTCATACAAAAAATTATTTTTAAGATTCTGGTAAATTTTTGTATAGATATAAACTCTTTGAATTTTGTTTATTTCAAATTTTTCACTATCGCTTACAAATATTTTGTAACCTATAAAATTGTTTTCTAATATCAAATAATTTGAATTAGAGTAATTAACCTTTCCTACTATATATTCATACATACTTATCCTATAAAATTAATGTAGCTGTTGTTTTTGATGGATATTTAGATAATTTAATGTAATGACTATTAGTTCCAAAATTACCACTATTTAATCCATGTTGATTAAATTGGTATTGATATTGTTCATTTCTTGGATGAGTCATATTATAAACCATCTCAGTAAATTTCATTAATGTTGATCCAACTAAAGATATACCTAATGCTGCGTTTCACATACTAAATGAACCAGCAATATGATTTTTCTTTTCTGTATCAGTTAATTTGTTGAATTTATTTAAGCATGTCATTTTTCCTCCTCACATATATAAAAGTAATAAAGATAAAAAATGTTACATATAATGATTAAAATTCCTAATAATTATTTAATAAAAAAATATTTTATATATATAAAATTATTGTTATGATAACAATAAAAAAAGAATTAGATGATTTAATAGATAAGCAGGTTGAACTTTTAAAAATGAATGGTTTGAAAAATGCAAATGGATCCAAATTTAAATGATATTTAAAAAATTTTGGATATTGAATATTTGCAAATGAGTATAGTCTGTTTTTGAAAGTTAATAATGATAAAAATTTAAGTGTATATAAAAAAGATTGTGCTAAATCAGATTATCTTATTTCTATATTTAATATGGATAGAAGTATATCTAATAGATTATTTTCTGAGATATGTAATATAGAAAGGAAATTTTCTGCAATTATTTGCTCAAAAATATTAAGTTATTATTGTGATAAGTCAGATAAACATAAAAAAGGATACATACTTTCACTATCTAATGACGAAATATTAGAAATGTTTCCAGGATTAAAAAAATTCTCTATGATTCCAAAAAATAATTCTGATGAATATCCTTTTAAAAAAGATAAAAAAATAGATACTGATAAAAATATTTTAGAATTTAAAAAACTTCTAACAAAATTTTTAGATTACGGAATAGCAAAAGAAGCAAACAATATGAATATTTTGGAGCTATCAAATAAATGATCTTTTGGAATTCTTATAAAAATATACTCTGTATTACCTAAGAAAATAAAAAAAGAAATAGCTTATAGTTTTTTAAGAAAAGACCAAGAAATATATGAAGATTTTCATATTCACTTTGAAAAAGTTATGATTTTAATAAATCACTTAAGAAATTCTATATGTCATAATAATGTTGTTTATACATTTTCATACGAAGCACATGCAGAAAAAATTTCATTATTTTGTGAAAAAATATTGCATATTAAAACAAATAAGAAGTTTATTAGAATTTTTGATATTGTAAACATAATAAATTATTTAAATCCACATAATAGTAATATATTAATGTTATTTGACAAGGAATTAAGTAAACTAAATAAAAGTATAGATGACAAAATATCTAATGATATATTAACTTATATGAATTATGTAAGAATAAATGTTTAAATTACAAAAAAATTGATTTTGTTAATAATATTGTTATTATATAAGTGTAAGATATGGTTTAGCCATTTATGGAGAGCTGTATCGCTTTGCTCAGCCTCGTAAGATGCGCTGAGGTTTTTTATACCCCTATATATGGTTTTATTAATTTTTATAAAAAATAAAAACACTACTAAAAATAGTGTTTTTATTTTTAAATTAATTTAGAAATAGATTTAATAACACCTTTTTTATTTTTGTGTCATTCTATTTCTAATACTCTATATATTCTATATCCCAAGTCTTCTAAAAAGTTTTGTCTATCTATATCTTCCATAGTCTTCTTTAAACCACTATGATACTTAAATCAAGAGTTAGACGCGTAACCGACTGAGCCACCCAGGCGCCCCTGTTGTCTATAGTTAAAAGTCTGTTTCTTGCTTAGTCGCTCTTTTTTTCCTTTTGCTCATTCGTTTTCTT
>JARHZT010000043.1 GCA_029258015.1 Malacoplasma sp.
AGTTTTTCAAAAAATGTAATTGGGAATAGATTAGAAGATGCATATGAAATTTGAAAAAATGACTTTGCATTGCCACTAATAAATAATTTCGAAGAAACAAGATTAAATTTTTATAGTGAATATGAAAAAGATCAAGCGTTTCTTGAAGAGAAAAAGCAATATGTTGTTTTAAAGGAAATTATTAAATTAAATGATAAATACCTTTTAACACCAGAAGCTAGAGAAAAAATGTTTAAAGTAATGTATGAATATATTTCTTACAATAAAATAGACTTTATTGGAAATAATCTAAATATTAAAAAAACTTTAGAGACATTATTTGACAGTGAAATTAACCTACAAAAGCTTTCTAAATTCTCTAATAAATTCTTCGATAGAAGAATTATTAATATGAATTTCAAAAAGAATGATGTATGAGTTAATTGAACTAAATTTGAGTTGATTCACAATGTAGATAGATCAGCAAACATTCCAAAAAAAGGAAAAATTTTGAAAAAAGTTTATGATCACTACACACCATTCTTGTATTTTGAAAAAATTCAAAAACAAGAATTACAAGTATTGAGTACAAACGATGCTGTTTCAATTATTAAATTCTATGATGCGATAAAAGATGATTTTATTGAAACATATGAAAAATATATTGAACCACATACTGAGATAGCAGAAGAAGAGGCTGATGATGCTGCAGAGAAAGCATTAAGATGTAGACTATATGCTGTTTCTTCATACTACTCATACTTTAATGAAGTATTAGACATAGTAAGCAATTATCATAATTTAGCCACAAATCTAAATAAAAAATATCTAGAAAATTGTAAACAATTAAGAGAGAAAAACAAAAACTATGATGATCTAGATATCACAGAAAAACCTGAAATAGCTTTAAATCCTTTAGTTGTAAAAATATTAAAGAACAGAAGACTATATCTAAAAGATGTGGAAATGAATTACAAATCAATGCTTAAATCTATCAAAAAAGCTTCAAACAAATACAACAACAACTATAACCTTAAATATAATATTGCACAGAAATCAAAAACTTATGAGGGTGAGTTTTTGGAAGACATCGATATGGAAAAACAAATTGAATATGGAAATATGTTTAAAAAACATTTTGACATATATAAAGAATTTGATTTTGTGTCTATGGATGATGAAATAGAACAAAATGAATTAGAAATAACTTTCAATGATGGATTAAATGAAGTAGGTCAAGAATTAGATGAAAATGGAAATCCTATTGTCGTTGATAGCATAGATAAAAATATTAGAATAAGACCAGAATATAACTTATCAAATATTTGATTAGAGAAAAGACAAGAAGAATACACTAACGTTAATACTGAAAAAGAAAATGTTGGTGCTGATGCACAAAGTGAATTAGACGTTAAAAAAGACTTTGAATTTGCAAAAAAACAAGTTTCTAATTATAACAATTTAAGTGAAACATGAAAAAAGACATTACAAAAAACATATTAGAAAAGGGTAATAACAATGAGACAAAAAATATTAATTGCTAATTGAAAAATGAATGCAGACTTCATGTCTATAACTAAATTTTTTGCAAACATGAAAGAAATAGAAAAAGTTAAATTAATGGTTGCTCCTTCTTACTTAGGATTGGTTCCTTCATTGGGATTGGTTGGAAATAAAAACATTGAAGTGATCTCGCAAAATGTTTCTCTTCCATCACTTGGAAATCATACAGGTAGCGTTTCTTGAATTGAACTTAAAGATTATGGAATCCAAACAACATTTGTAGGACATCCAGATGTTAAAACAGATTTTAAAGAAAAAAACTACCACTGTAACCAAAAAATATCTAAGCTATTAAAAAATGGAATGAAAGTTGTAATCTTTGTTGAAGAAACAAGAACTGACCTTTCTAAAGACAGTACAAAAGAAAACTTAAAATTCCAAATAAATCAAATACTTGAAGGTATTTCAGGACAAGAACTTCTTCACAATGCTTATTTAGTTTATAAACCAACATTTGTTGGAGACATAGGTGTAAAACAAGATTTAATTTTTATTGCTGACACAATTAAAATTATTAGAGAACACTTAAGAATTAAATTTGGATACTACATTGGAAATCATATTCCAATATTATATGGTGGAGAAATTATAGATGAAGATCTAGAAGAATTGTGTCATAACAACGATTTAGATGGATTACTTTTAGAAGATGAAAGAGCTTTATCATCAAAATTTGTGACTGTTTTATATAAACATTTATTTAATGGTTCAAAAGTTAACTATCTACAACACTATGAACACAATGTTGTACTAGAATTACCAACAGAAGAACAAAGACTTCAAGAAATATCTAAATCATTAGATTTTGATGTATATGATATCAACACAGAAGTTTATTTCAAAGATATAAAAATAGAAGAGGAAGATGTGTAATCTCCTCTTTTTTTATTTACATAATATATATTGGAAAAAAAATGGAAAAAGATAGGAATAAATTTAACTATAAATCTTATTTAATAAAATAATAAAAATTAAGGAGAGTATAATTTAAATATTGTTTTATATAAAAGGCAAATTATGAAAATTTATGAACATATATCAAAAGAATTACAAGATGTAAGTAGTGATGGTAAAAAAGTTAAAATGTATGTTTGTGGACCTACAGTTTACAATCACGTACATATAGGAAACATAAGACCTATTATTACGTTCGATGTATTTAATAGACTTTTAATAGAATTAGGATACAATGTTGAATTTATTCACAATATAACAGACATAGATGACAAAATCATTGATAGAGCAAAGATAGAAAATAAAGATGAAATGGAATTATCAAAATTTTATGCTGATCAATATCAAATAGTTTTAGATAATTTAAATATTAAAAAAGATAATATGTTGTTTCCAAAGGTTTCAGAAAATATTGTCGAAATGGAAAACTACATAAAGTTAATAATAGAAAAAGAATTTGCTTATGAAGTTAATGGAGATGTTTATTTTGATACATCGAAAATAAAAGATTATGGTTCTGTTTCTGGCAAAGATATAGAGGAATTAGAAGTTGGGGAAAAATCTTTAAAAAACGAATCTAAAAAAAATGATAAAGATTTTGTTTTGTGAAAAAAAACCGAAACTGGATTAAATTGAAAAACATGTTTTTCTGAAGGTAGACCAGGATGACATACTGAATGTGCATGTTTGGTTTACAAATACTTTAATGATCAATGTGATATTCATGGTGGAGGAGTTGACTTAAAATTCCCTCACCACGAGAATGAAAATGCTCAAAATATAGCTGTATCAAATAAAGGAATAGCAAGAATATGAATGCATGTTGGACATCTAAATATTAATGAAGAAAAAATGTCTAAATCACTAAATAATTTCATATTAGCAAAAGAACTTTTAGAAAAATTTGATAGTAATCATATTAGATGATTTTTTTACCAGACAAGCTTTACAAATCCAATTAACTTCACTAGTGAAATAATGAATGATTCAAAAAATACAATAGACTCAATTTTAAAAAACTTGAACATATTCAAAAGTTATTTAATTTTAGAAGATATGTTTAATGAAAATATTCAATACGATAAGAAAAATCTAGTAAATTTAGAAAACAATTTTAATTTTCCAAATACAGTAACACTTATTATGGAAGAAATTAAAAAATGTAATAATTTACTAAGAATAAAAGAGTATGAAAATTTAAATTACCTTAGATACCAACTAGAATACTTACTTAAGAATATATTAGGTATAACTATAAACAATATTCATACCCAAGAAAACATAAGTATATTGAAAAAATGAGATCAATTGAAAAAAGAAAAGAAATATGAAGAAGCAGACAACTATAGAAAAACATTAATAGAAAGAAATTTAATTTAGTTTTATGAATAATAAAAAATATGTGTTTGGTAAAAAAGCAGTAATAGAAGCTTTTAATGAACACAAAATTAATGAAATTTATGTGTTAAATAATAGTAACTATTTAAAAGAGTTTGATAAAAAAATACCAATCAAAATAAAAGATAAAAGCTTTTTTCATGAATTTAAAAATATTAATCATCAGAATATAATTGGCCTTTTAAATGAAAAAACAAAGATAAAAATACACGAGAATATTGATACATTTTTAGAATTAGCAAAAACAGAAGATAAAAAAATAATATTAATTTTAGACGAGATACAAGACCCTGGTAATTTTGGTTCTATATGTAGAACTGTAAATGCATTAGGAATAAATTCGATAATTTATAAAAAAGACAATCAAGTTCAAATAAATGAAACTGTTATTAAAACAAGTCTTGGGTCTGTTTATAATATTGATTTTTACAAAACAACTAATCTTTCAAAAACAATAGATATTCTTAAAAAGAATAATTTTTGAATATTATCAACATCACTATCAGAAAAAAGTATTGAACTTAGTGATTTTAAAACTAAATTTGACTATATAGCCTTAGTTGTTGGAAACGAAGAAAAAGGTGTTTCAAAGCTAATACAAGAAAAGTCAGACATCAATTTAAAAATTAAGATGGAATCAAATATGCAATCTTTAAATGTATCAGTTGCAACAGGTATATTTTTACACTATTTAAAGAACATGAAATAACATGCACAATAAAGAGAATATAAATTTTAATGAACTAATTTATTTGTATAAAGAACATCATAATCAAAAAGCACATGATTTATTAATATTATTTTTTAATGACATGTTCAACAATTTTTTAAAGAAGATAATTTGAAAAAATCAAGAATATGAAGCAGATGACTTATTATATGTTTTTTATGAATTATTTAATAAATGCATCAAACAATTTGATTATAAAAAAAATAATAATTTTAATTATTGAATCAAACAAATGTTTTTATGAGAAATATATAACAACCATAGAAAATTTAATGGGAAAAAGCAATCAAGTACACATTATGTTGATTCAAACATCTTAGCTTCATTGGCTATTGAAAATTTTTTTATAGTCGAAGAGACAAAAGCATATAAAGATAAACAAAAAATTAAAATATCTAATCAAATTTTAAAACACATTAAAAAAAATTATAATGATGTGTTTTATCAAACAATAAAACTAAGAATGAAAGATTTAACTTTCAAAGAAATATCAGAAAAACTAAATAAAGATCATATAACAGTTAGGGTTAATTATTCAAGATCTATTAGAAGGTTGAAGAAAGAAATAGAAACAAATAAAAAACTTTTTAAAATTTCAAAAGAATATAACAGTTTGTAAAAAAAAAAAAAAAAATAAAAAACAAGAATGAATCTTGTTTTTTATTTTTGCTTTCTAGCATATTTAACGATTTGTTTACGATAAATTGGTTTTTCTGTTTTGTTTTCTTTTTTATCAGATAAATCTTCTTTAACTTTACTTTTTTTAGATGATGTTGTTGTTTTATTAATTAAAACCTTAACACCAGGACCCATTGTTGAAGATAAAGTTACTTTTTCAATATATATTCCTTTAACTGCAGCAGGTTTTTTACTTTTTATAAAATCTAGTAAGAATTCAACATTTTCAATTATTTTTTGATCATCAGAATTTGTTTTACCAACTAACATATGGATATTTCCATAACTGTCTGTTCTATAAGAAGTAACACCTTTTTTAAATTCAGCTATTGTTTTTTTGATATCTGTTGTAACATTACCATTCTTAGGGTTAGGCATTAATCCTCTTGTACCTAAGATTTTACCTAATTTACTAAGTTCAGGCATCATTTTTGGAGTTGTGATGATTAAATCAAAATCAATTCATCCTCTAGCAATTTCAGCAATAACTTCTGAATCACCAGCATGTTCAACACCTAATTCTTTAGCATCTTTTTGAGTTAATCCTTTATCTAAAACAAGTATTCTTTTTTGCTTTCCAAAAAAGTGAGGTAATTGTAATGTACCTCTTAATTGTTGATCAGATTTTGATGTATCTAAATTTAATTTAACAGCAACATCAACAGAAGAAGTGAATTTAGTTTTACTATTTTCTTTTGCTAATTTAACTGCTTCATTTAATGGAAAGAAATCTAATTTATTAAAATTTAATTGATTCTTTTTGTTTGTTTTTACAGCAGGCATTATTTTTTACCTCCTTTATGAACAACAGGATCTACACCTTCAATTTTAATTCCCATTTGTTTAGCACTACCAGCAACCATTCTTAATGCTGCTTCTTCATCATTTGCATTTAAATCAACTAATTTAATGTTTGCAATTTCTAATGCTTTTTCTCTTGAAATTGTAGCAACTGTTTCAGTCTTAGGGTTTTTAGCACCACTTTTAATATTTGCTGCTTTTTTCAATAAGAAAGTTACAGGACTAGTTTTAGTTTCAAACTTAAATGATTTA
>JARHZT010000017.1 GCA_029258015.1 Malacoplasma sp.
ATAACTATTTAAATGAATTAGATAATTCTAAAAAAATTATGAATTTATTAAATTTAAAAGAACCAAATATTTATACTATAAATGATGAAAATAAGACCTTTGTAGGTTTAACTTTTATTAAAGAAAAAGAAAATGATCTAAAATATCCAAGGTCATGAAAGGAAATATTAAATAATGATAAAAATTAATTTTATTGGTCAAAAAAGTTCTGGTAAATCATTATCATGTTTTCTTTTATCAAGAATTTTAAGCAAAAAATATAATGTTTTACTATTAAATTTTGACTATTTTAGTAAATATAAAGATTTTATTAAAATGTCATCTTCTAATAAAAACAAAAAGATTTCTATTAATAAAAAACTAGACTTAATTAATGTTAGATTACAAAATAAAGAAAATGAAAATGATATAAAAAATGAAATAGATAGTATCTTTAATGAAAATAAAGAAATATATGATTTTATTTTGATAGATCAACCAATATCATTTGGATTTTTGAATATGCATTTAATACAGGATTCAGAATTTATTATTTGTCCTTTTAAAATTGAAAGTGATATAGAAAGTTACTACAAAAAAATAATTAATCATTTCTACAGTAAAAATATGGTTATAAAGAATTTTAAATTTTTACCAATTTTATCAAATGATAAGAATTTAAATGTTGATAGGATGTTGCAATTAAGAAAGAAACTTCCTAGTTTAATGTTTGATAAAGCAATATTTTATATATCAACAAATTCATATTTAGAACTTATTGAAAATGTAGAATTAATAAAAGATTATGAACAAATAAGTAATAATATTTTAGAAAATATCATAACATAAAATAGTTTGGAGGTTTATATGTTTAAATCGATGATAGCTTCTATTGTTGCTAAAAACATGAAAAAGAAGTTGGACAACTCAACAATTAAAGAAGAAGATATAGTTGAGGTCTTAAAGCAAATTAGAATATCTTTATTAGATGCAGACGTTAATTTAGGTGTAACAAAAACATTAATAAAAAATATTAGAGAATCAGCTGTTGGTACAGTTGTAGATCCTGGAAGAAAACCGGATGAAGTGTTGTTATTAATAATTAAAGAAGAACTTGTTAAGGTTTTAGGTAGTGAAACCAAAACCATAGATTTTAAAAAGAAAGATTTAAAAATTATGATGGTTGGTTTACAAGGTTCTGGTAAAACAACATCTGTTGCTAAAATAGCTAATTTTGCAAAAAATAAGTTTGATAAAAAACCAATGGTTGTAGCTTGTGATATTTATAGACCCGCAGCTATTGATCAACTTGTAACTTTAGCAAAAGAAATTAATGTAGACTATTATGAAAAACAAACACAAGACCCAGTAATAACCTCTAAAGAAGCTATGGCATTAGCAAGAAATAATGAAAATGATTTAGTGATTGTTGATACTGCTGGTAGATTACATACTAATACTGAATTAATGGAAGAATTAGTGAAAATTAAAAAAGCTATTAATCCAGATGAAATACTATTGGTTGTAGATGCGATGGCTGGACAAGACATAGTTAATGTTGCACAAGAATTTAATAATGCGTTATCTTTAACTGGTATTGTGATAACTAAATTAGATTCTGATGCTAGAGCTGGTGCTGCTTTATCACTTAGAAGTATTTTAGATGTACCTATAAAACTAACTGGTATTGGTGAAAAAATAGGTTCATTAGATGTATTCCACCCTGATAGAATTGCTGATAAGATATTAGGATTTGGTGATATATTAACGCTAGCTGAACAAGCAGCAGATACACTTGATGAAAAAGTAGTTAAAAAATCATTTCAAAGAATGTTATCTGGAAAAATGGATTTAGAAGATCTTTTAAGTCAAATGGAACAAATTTCTAAAATGGGTTCTTTAGGTTCTATTATGAATATGTTACCTAATGCACCGAAAATTACTGATGACAAAATTAATGATGTTGAACAAAAAATGAAAACATGAAAAGTATTGTTATCATCTATGACTTTAAAAGAAAGAAGAAATCCATCTTTACTAAAGAAAAACCCTACTAGAAGAATAAGAATTATTAAAGGTTCTGGTAGAAAAGCAGATGAACTTAACAAAATGTTAAGTGAGTGAGAAAAAGCTAAACAAAGAATGGATGATGTTGGCAAACAACTTAAAAAAGGACAAAATCCATTCTCAAGTTGAATTAAATAAAATTATGTTTAGCGAAAATATAACCTTATGTTCAGGTTATATTTTTTTTATGTATGTTCCTTATAAACCCTTATATATTTAAATCTTTATATCTTTTTAATTCAAATATTTAATAGGGGAATTTATGAAATATAAAAATTGACTAAAAAATAGAAATTTATCAAAAAATACAATAGACGTTTATTTAAAAAACTATGATTTATGAAAGATATATTTACATGATAGGAATCCAAATAAAACATTATTTACAAAATATATTAAAGATTATTCTAAAACACATAAACCTAGAAGTACAAGACTTTTGTACTCATCAGTTTTATCTATATTTAGATTTGAAAAAAAATGAAAATTATTAAATGAATGTAAAGATATTAGATTACCAAGAACTGATTTTAATATTAGAAACACAATTAATATGGAAGAATATAATGCTGTAAATGAATGCATTATTTTAAAAACATGATATGAAAAAAGAAATTGATTAATATTTAGTTTTTTACTATTAACAGGATTAAGAGTATCAGAACTTTTATATTTTAATAAGAATCAAATTTATGATAAAAACAAGATTCTTATTAAAGGAAAAGGGGATAAAAGAAGGGTAATATTCTTAAATGATGTTTTATTAAATTTATTAAAAAATTGAAAAGCAAATAGAATTGCTATATCTACAAAAAATAAATTACTAACCACAAAACAAATAAATTTAATCATTCAAGAAGTATCAAAAGAATACTTTGATAAATATATAACACCACATGGTTTAAGAAGAAGTTATGCAACAAATTTATTGAAATCTAATGTTAATTTAGAAATAGTTAGAAAAATTTTGGGACATTCAAATATCAATACAACTTCAAGATATATTCACTATACAGATGATGAAATCATTAGTGAAATATCTAAAATAACCCAATGTTAGTTATTTGACTTTTATTTTATAAGTAATATAAATATTAATGAATGCATTAATTTGCATTCAATTTTTTTAAGGAAATGGTATATGGATAACGTTTTAGTAGAACGAGAACTTACTACTACAAAAACAGAACTAACCAACAGCAATAAAGATCAAAAAGTCATGTCCTATAATCAGCTATTTGTGATGTGGTTATTGATTTTTATTGGTTATTTTATTTTTGTGGTTCAATGATATTCAATAGGTAACTTTAGCAAAGGATGAGGACAAGCATTCTTTGAAGGTGGACAAAGTGATT
>JARHZT010000030.1 GCA_029258015.1 Malacoplasma sp.
TTGATGACTTAGTAGAAATAATTAATCAATTACAAATATATGTGCCAAGATCAAAATTAGATTCATTAATGAATGATTTTTCAACTAACAAAAATAAAATAATTTCATATATATTAAATTATTTGGAGAATATTAAAAATAAATTGCTTCAAATTCAAAAAAAGGCAATTGATATTCAAAAAGATAAAGGTACATGAAATTTATATTTAACTAGATATTTTTTAAAAGGACCAACACCATATAAAAAACAAATTGTTAATGCACCATTGATCATGTATTCTGTTGGTATAACTGTAGAAAAAAATAAACTTTTTATATACAAAAAAAATGAAATAAATGAGTTGAATGAAAAGATTATAGTTTTTTTACAAAGAGATATAGGCAAACAGAAAAAAAGCATAGGTGATTTTGAAATTTCTCAAAATATATCAAAAATAAAATCTTCATTGGAAGATATCATAGAAAAAGAAATTTACATATCTTCTAAAGGTGATATGGATTTTATAGGAGAAACAACAAATGATATTCAAAATGAATATAAAAAATTGTATATAGAAGACAGAGTTTGCTTAGGAATTTATGAACCTTCTGGTGGGAAACTTAAAGAAGATTTAGAAATAATTTTAAAATCAGAATCTCATAAAGAAATTTTTGATAGAGATCCAATCATTAATATTAATGATATTAAAGAAAAAGAATTGGATGCAGAACCAATATTGCAAATAGATAAATTGGATATATATCAAAGATTTGCAGTTAGAGCAGCATTAACCGACAATACAATTATTCATGGTCCACCTGGTACAGGTAAATCTGAAGTTATAACAAACATTATATCTAATTTACTGTTTTTTGATAAGGATGTTGTTGTTGTATCGGAAAAAGTTGCTGCACTTGATGTGTTAAAAAAGAGATTAAAAAACTTAAATCTTTTTTCATTATTAATTTATGAAAATGATAAAGAAGTATTTTATAAATCAATTACTAATTTATCTAATCTATTAGGTAATAGTTGGATGGATAATAAAAAATCAAATCCAGTTTCTGTGAATTTATTAGATAAGATTTCAAAAAATTTAGTTGTTGTAAAAGCATTTAAAAACAATATCAAAAGATATGACAAGTTTGTTAATTTTCAGTGTAATGACTCAACGTTTTTAGATTTCTTAGCTGAACTTGCAAATATTGGGGGGAATGATTTTTTAAATCTAGTTATCCATAACAAGGTTATAGATAAATATCAAAAAAAGGCAACAGAATTGAAAATGGATATTAATTCATTATTTGAATTTACAGATGCGTATTGTGACTTTTTAGAAAGATATGAAATCAATGATGAAATAAAATTTGATACATTTTCAAGAATTACAACAAATTTAAAAAAATATTTTGATGATTACTCTATAGACTGCAATAAAGAAGGATTTGAAAATGATGTTTTAGAAAATGCTAATGAATTATCTGAATATTTAATTGATAAACCACATTATCAAAAAAAGTTAAGAAAAGATCCAAATAAATTTTATAGTGATGTTGAAGCATTTAAAAAAATAAAAAGCAATTGTGTAGGACTAATTAAAGATGATTTTTTCAATAACTTTAACAAATATAGCAAAACAGTAAGAGCATTTCTGAATGTCTTTAATTTAGCTAAAGATGCTCATAAAAAATATATATTTGATTGCTATATAAATGAACTAAACATAACAAATAAAAAACCTCACAATAAAATGTTTTATAAACAAAAGTTTTCAAAGAATGATGAAATAGTTTTAAATGATTTGAGAAAAATAGTGGATTTAAAATTAGATGAATACAACGATTTTGATTACATTGTTCAAAATATTGAAATATTTAATCCATTATCAATCTTATATTTTTTTAATGAAAATATATTTGAAGAAAAATACATAGAATTTATTAGTTCTAAATATTACACTTTAGGATTAGAATTTTATTTCTTTAAAAAAGAATTCAATTTGAATGAAACAAAGTTTAATAAATTAATAAGATTAGAAAAAACAAAAAATGAATTTACTAATTTATTTCCTGAGTTTTTGGACAAGAATTTATTCCAATTTTTAATAAACAATTATAAAAATGTTGAATGAAAAAATTATGATAACCATATAAAAGATATAGTTAAAGCAAATTTATTAAAAAAACTTTCAAATCTTAATTCGCATGATAAACAACATGTTCAAAAATGTATTAGTGTTGCTAATCTTAAAAGAAAACAACCGATGCTAAAATTTATAAAAGAATATGATTTAGCATTAAAACAATTATTCCCCATATGGATAGCTAGACCAGAACAAATTTCTTTATTCATACCTTTAAAAAGAGCCTATTTTAAATATGGGATTTATGATGAAGCAAGTCAGATGTTTTTAGAAAGAGCTTATCCACTTTTATTTAGATCAGGAATTAATATAGTAGCTGGTGATGATAAACAACTAAAACCAACAAGTTTTTTTACTACTAGATATGAAGATGATGAGAATGAATTTGAAATAGATGATTTAGATGTACAAGAATCATTATTAGATAGGGCTATAGTAACTTCGTGAAATCAGGTCACACTTAAAAACCACTATCGTTCACAGTTTAAAGAATTAATAGAATTTTCAAGCAAATATATTTATGATAATGAATTAAACTATGCATCAAAAAATGTAACTATAGTAGAAAAACCATTAGAAGTTGTTAATGCATTTGGTATTTTTGATGAAGGTAAAAACAAAGAAGAAGCAGTAGAAATCATTAAAATTTTAGATAAGAATATTAATAAATTTAAAAGTATATTAGTTATTACATTTAACAGTGCACAAGCAACATATTTAACATCATTATTAATGAATGGTAAAGTTAATAATTCAAAAATTGTTGATAAATTTTTAAATGGTTATTTAGATGTTATAAATATAGAAAATGTCCAAGGTAATGAAGCAGATTTAGTTATTTTATCTATATCTTATGGAAAGAAAAAAGATGGTGGAAAAATTCGTTCTAATTTTGGACCTATAATTCAAGATGGTGGTAAAAACAGATTAAATGTTGCTATAACAAGAGCTAAGTTAAAAATGATAGTTGTTAAAAGTTTATTTGCAGGTGATATTAGCGATACTAACAATACCAACTTAATTGTTTTCAAGCAATTTATAGCTTTCTTAGATAATTATGAAAAAAATGATAATTCGCTTAATAATTTGAATTTAAATTTTAATAGTGCATTTAAAATAAATGTTTATGAAACAATTAAAAAATATATAGAAGAACATGGCTTAAAATTAATACCTAATTTTGACATAGGAAATAAAAAAATAGATTTAGTTATTATGGACAAAAACTTAAATAAGGTATTATTAGGAATTGAACTTAACAATTGACACGAAGAAGATGATGCACTAAGTTTATTAGAAGAAATCGAAGATCAAATATTTTTAGAAGCAAGAGGTTATAAATTGTTTAGAATATTTGAACATGAATGACTACAAAATAAAAAACATTGTCTTGAAAGAATGTTTTATGAATTAAAGGAATCACTATAGGTTGAGTATGGAAAATAAGATTTTAATTTATAAATTTTGAATGGGAGATAAGCAAAAAAAAGAAGAATTATTGAATGAAATTTATCTTTTTAACAAAAATTCAAAATTATTCACCATTAAACTTGGTCCTACTAGACATGAACACAAATCTTTATTAGAAAAATATCCTTCATATAAAAAATTTGTTGAGAATGAAGAATATGCATCTGCTTCAGACATCTATAGATTTTATGTTTTATCCAAAGACATTAATTGCATTTATATGGATGCTACAATGGAGTTTGAAGAGCAAAAACTTTATAGATTATATAAAAAATGTGAATCAGAAAAAAGAAATTGTTTTGTATTTGAATCTTTTAGAATTGTA
This sequence comes from Malacoplasma sp., assembly GCA_029258015.1. Lineage (GTDB taxonomy): Bacteria > Bacillota_I > Bacilli_A > Mycoplasmatales > Mycoplasmoidaceae > Malacoplasma. Next base: position 3,919 of record JARHZT010000030.1, read on the forward strand.
TGATCTGGATTTATTATAAACATTAGTCTTTGTCCTTTGTTTGAACAATGTTTAGCTGATGCGAACTCTCATAAATTTATAGCAAGTTCTATTACTTTATCTAAAATGTTGATTAAAAATGATTTGATAGAAAATTATAGAAATGTTGATAAAGATAAAATTAAGCAATTAGATATTTCTTTTTTATGTATTAATGAACCTATAGATACAGTTAAAATACATCCATTAGAATCTAGAAGAAAAAAGAAAAGATTGAATTTATGAACTAATAAGAAAAAAAGATTTTATAAAACTAATTTAAGAGATTTAATCTTTTTAAACTTACCAAATCATATACAAAAAATAATCTTTAGACTAGTAAAATAGTCTGAAGATTTTTTTAAAATAATTGTAAAAAATAATAAATTATGTAGTATAGTAAAATTTTATGGTTGTTGAGTTTCATTTTTTATATTGGTAGAATAATTATAGTTTAGTGAATGAAAATGCGTAGAAATAATTTCCATATAAATAATAAAGCAGCTTTAGAAATAGAACTTTTAGATAGAACAAATAAAATTAAAAATACTATTAGACATTTAAATGAAAAAAGAATAAGAACAAACTATGCTTCTGAAAAGCAACAATTAACACATGATATTCAAACACTAGAGTTTCAATTAAGTGAAATTGAAAATTTTCTTGTTCATAATCTTAAGTCTGATAGAGTTATAAATTTAAAAATTGATGCATATAAAAAAGAAATTAGAGAAATAGAATATTTATTAGAAAACCAAAGAATGTCTAAAAAAGATTATTCACAATTACTAAATAAGAAAATGGATTTAAATATTTTTATTTCTGAAATGATGATGAAAAATCAATGTGGTTATTCAAGTCATAACTTTTATAGAAATGAACATATCTATAATAATGATTTTATGTATCACAATGATTATTCAAATCAGAATATACACAATTGTCACTTCAATAATAGATTAAATAATTCAGATTCTTATTATGAAAATCATTGTTTAAATCGTTCTTATGCAAGTGATTGTCATCATGCACCAAGATATGATGATAGTTACATGCATCCACATCATTATGCTCATAGTTATAATGAACATAATTATTCTTCAAATTATCACCATACACCATTACCAGAACAACACTATCATTTTCATAATAATTTTGATACACACTATCAAGGCTATCATGAAATGAATAGACCGGTTTATCAAAATCTAGTTAGAGAAGTTCCAGTTCATGGTAAAACTATGGTTCAAGAAGTTGTTAAAGAAGTACCAATTCATGTTCCTGGTAAAACGATAGTTCAAGAGGTAATCAAAGAAGTACCTGTAGAAATTATTAAAGAAGTTGAAGTAATCAAAGAAGTACCTGTGGAAGTTGTTAAAGAAGTACCTATTGAAGTGTTAAAAGAAGTGCAAATAGAAGTACCGGTAGAAGTTCCGGTTGAAGTAATCAAAGAAGTACCTGTAGAAATTATCAAAGAAGTACAAGTGCCTAGTGAAACGATTATACAAGAAGTACCTGTTGAAGTAATTAGAGAAGTTCCTGTTGAAATTATCAAAGAAGTGGAAGTTATAAAACCAATAGACACTAATAATGAAGTAATAAAAACTGAAATTATAGAAGAAACTCAAACAGTAGATGCTCCTGTTGAAAAAGAAAATCATGAAATAGAAAATAATTACTCATATCAAGAAGAACAAACTTATACTGAAGGATATGAAGGAATTCCTAATGATAATCAACAACAAGCATATAGTAATGATCAAACATATGATAATAATTACTCATATCAAGAAGAACAAACTTATGTTGACGGATATGAAAATCAAAACTATGCAGAAGGTCAATATAATGATGATCAAGCATATGATAATAATTACTCATATCAAGAAGAACAAACTTATGTGGATGGATATGATGATCAAAATTATACTGGAGAACAATATCAAGAAGATCAAATCTATGAACATCAAACATATGATAATAATCAATATGTAGATCAAAGTTATGAAGAACAAATGTATCAAGATAACCAATATCAAGATCAAACATACAATGATGGTTATGACATGAATAATCAAAATGGTATGGAATATCAAAGTCTTAAAGATAATCCTAATTATGCAAATAATGAAGGATTTGAACAGCAACAATATATGCATGAAGAAATAACAAATAATGTTAATAATGTAAATGTCTTAAGAGATGCTAATGTTATAAGACAACCAGAAAAAATTGTTATTAAAGAAGTAATTGTTCCAGTTGAGGTTGTTAAAGAAGTTAAGGTTTATGTTCCTTCAAATGAACTTAATAAACAAGATAATAAAGAAGTGATAAGTAATCAAGAGTTGTATGAAGAATATGATAATGATGGTTATCCGGAACATGTTCTTGAAGGCAGATAAAGACTAGAGAAATCTAGTCTTTTTTTATTTGTTTTAACATGATCATATAGTTGGTTGTATGTACAACAAAAATTGATAAAAAAGAAATAAAGATTTTTGGAGTATATATGGCAGAAGCAAAAGTGGTTGCCACCTATGAAATGATTAAAGCATTTTATAATCAACCATCTAATAAATGATTAGCACTAGCTGAATTTATAGATAATTCTATATCTTCGTGGCAAAATAAAAACCCAAATGCAGATATCTATGGGTTAGTAATTAACATAGTTTATGATTCAAGAGATTCTAGTAATAAAAAGCTAATTATCGAAGATAATGCAAACGGAATGAATGAAGAAGAATTGTTATGTGCAATGCAACCACATAATAGAGTTGGAAAATCCTCAACTGATTATAACCAATATGGAGTTGGTATGAAATTTGGTTGTTTTTGAAATGGACAAGATGCAACTATTTATAGTAAGAAAAATAATTTTCCAGAATATTATGTTTCTTTAAAAACTTCTAAGAAAAACTCATCTGAAGAAGCTGTTTTTCATTCTTATGTTTCAATTAACACTCAAATACCTGCAACTGGTACAAAAATAGTTATTGAAAATTTGTATGATAATAGGTCATTAAAATCTAATGATATAGATGAAATCAAAAAAGCTTTAGGTTGAAGGTATAACAAATTGATAAATGCTGGATTGATTATCACTATTAAAGAAATTAAAGCAGATAAAAATTTTAAAGAAGATACAAATATTAAAATTGCAGCATTTGAAAATGAACCTTACAATTTTAAAGTTTTTTTATCTGAGATGAAGAAAAAGGTAGATAATATTCAAGCTTTTGAAAAGAGTTGTGAAGATAAAGTTAGAGAAATTTTATTAGAAGCAAAACCTAGTGAAAAGATTAAAAAATTATTTTGTGAAAAGTTCTTGAATAAAGAAGATTTAGTAGGTGAAATAAAAGTAAATGTAAACAATGACAATTTAGAAGGAAGAGTTTCAAAATATTTAATTAAAAATGAAAAACCAGAAGAAGAATATAAATACAATGCAACATTGAAATTTGGTATTCTTTCTACTAAATTAAGTGGAAAATATGCTGAGAGATGTGGTTTATCTACATATCACATAAAAAGAGCTATAAATCATGGACCTAATATTACTAGTAAAAGTATTGAAACAAATTATTCTAATACTATTTCTTTTAGTGGAAAATCTAAATCATCGGGTGCTAATCCTACATGAAGACGTTTGTATGGTGAAATAGATTTATCAGGTATTGAAACCCCAGACCAAAATAAAGGAAGGTTTAATTGGTCATTACATGGTGAAGAAGATGTGAAGAGTATTTTAAGTGTTATTTGAGATGAACTTATCCCGCTTTTAAATGTAATGGTAGAATCTGAAAAACTTAAAAAAGCAGAAGTTGTTGTTGAAGAAAAGAAAATTGAAAAAATTGCTAAATTAAATGAAAGTATTATGAATAATGATTTAATCTCATTTTCCATTGATAAAGTTGGTGAGCAATCATGTGTTTTGTATCAGATAAAAGATACTAATAAAAAAATTAGAATTATTGAAAGAAATAAAAGTGATGAAGGTTTTATTAGTATTTCATCTAATGAAAAAGATGTTGTTTCTGTGACTACAAATGTAGACCATAGAATATGAAAACCTTTTATTAACAATAGAGAAAATTTAAATTATAGAGCTACAACAGTTTATCCTATAGTTTTAGTTATTGTTATTTGTAATGAATACATGAAAAATAATAGTGATTGAAAAGATATATTTGAACAGTTTTTTAGTAATGAAGGTTATGAAGTTTTTGAAGTTATTAATGAATTAATGAAAGTTTTGGTTCCTGAAAAAGAAGTTTAGTATGAAATGAAGAATAGTTAGTAAAGCTATAGATAATTATGAAAAAAATGTTAGTTATATTAAGTTTGAAGATAATGATAAAAATTTCATTCAAAGAAATTTAGATAACATTTTTTCTAACAACCATAAAGAATGTGTTTTGTGTATAGGACAAGTACAATCTGGAAAAACAGCAAACATTATTGAATGCATTAAATATGGTATAAACAACAAATATCCTATTATTGTTGTAATCGGAGGAATAACTAATTTGTTGTTAGAGCAAACAAGACAAAGAATTGAAGATAATATCAATGATTTCAATAGAGTAAAAATATTGAACACTAAAGAGGAACTAATAAACATTGAGAGATATTTATCACAAGGATACACTGTTGTTTCTATTGTTATTAAAGGAAAAGATATTTTAGAATCATTATTTTGTAACTTAAATAGTTTGGATTTAGAAAATGACTATCAAAATGTTTTAATTATCGATGATGAATGTGATTATGGAAGTTTGAATATCAATGGAGGTTCAACAATTCATAATAATGTGGTTGAACTTTACAATAGAATATCTAATGGGAAACTTTTAAATTTTACTGGTACTCCTTTTGCAAATATTTTAAGTGAAATATCTATAGGAAATAGACCGGATAGAATTGTTGTATTAGAAAACTACAATGATTATTGTGGCTGTGAAAAATTTAATAATTCAAACTGTTATGTTCCAAAAGAATATGTAAAAAGTAATTTAGATATAAATGCACTTATGTTTTCCTTTAAAACATGAATTATAACTACCGCTATATATATGCTTGAAAATGAAGAGAAGTGTAAATCTGAATTTTTAATTAATGTTGATACAGAAAAATATAAACATGAAATTCTTAAAAGTAATTTATTTAGAGTTATAAGAAATTTTTATGATTCTATAGATCACATTCCTTTTTGAATAGATGATTTTTTAAAAGAGATGAATTTATATCAATATGTAAACTATAAAAATGAAATAATAGATAATGTTTTAAAAATCTTAAAATATCTTAGTGATTTTCTATCTATTACAGTTTTAAATTCTAATAATGTAGAGTCTAAAAAATTTAAAAGTGGACACTATGATTTTCATATAGTTATAGCTGGTTTCATGGCATCAAGGGGTTTTACTTTTGATAATTTAATGACAGTTTTATTTTTAAATAATCCAGAAGATGAAGTTAAGATTGACACTCTTTTACAAAAATGTAGATGATTTGGAAATAGAAAAAATAGAATGCATTTAATGAAAATTATTACAAATGACAAAATAGTACAAGCTTTAAATGATGCACAAAAATATATTGAATTATTTGAAAAAGGATCTGTTATAGAAGATATTAATGCTATTGAATTAAACATTATGTATTTAGATGAAAGAAATAAAGTGTTGGACAGAAAGGTGGTATCAACTGATGCAAAGAAAAGAAAATAAAGAAGAAGTATTTTTAATTGATGATGAAAATAATTATGGAATAGGTGTATTAACACAAAGCCCTATTACGATTCAAAACATTAGAAAAATAAACCAAACATATATAAGATATGTTGATAAATATAATTTTGTATCTGATGAAACAGGTGAAGAAAGAATAGCTGAATTTATATGTTTTGAAAATATGCCAAAAAATATTTTAGAATCTATTGTTTCTGAAATCAAAAATAAGTTAGAAAACAATAATGATAAAGTAGATAATATTTTGAACTTTATAATAAATCTTTTTTCTAGGCATAAATTTAATAAAAAAATTAGAAAACAAATTATGGGTGATATAGGTGAACTTATCTTCATGATTAAAATGAAAGAAAAAGGATTTGAAGTAGATAAGTATTATAGAAAAAAAGAAGAATCTTTGTATGATTTTAATTTCAAAGATTTTTATGTTGAAATAAAATCATCTACTAAGTTTTTAAATGAAATAACAATTACTGAAAGACAAGTATCTGAGGCAGACAATAAAGTAGTTGTTGTTTCACGTTATCAAATGTTAGAAGATAAACAAAATATTTTTAAACTATTTGAAATATTAAATTCTTCTAATCCCATTATTTTAGAAAAAAGAAATCAATATAAATTTTTATATGAATCAGATGAAAAGGCTAAAAAAATATTTGATGACTTAACAGTTGATTTAGATAATACAGAATGTTTTGTTTTAGAAGAACATCTTCTACCAAAAATTAAAATTATTCATAATGGTGGTTTAAAAGAGTTAGGTTATAAAATTGATATTTCTTCATCTCAGAAAATTAATATAGACACAATTATTTCTAAAGTTAATAAAATGATTTAGAATTAAATTTTGCCTCTCTTTATTTGAATGTGAAATTATTTTTTATATAATATAAATGTTAGATTAAATGAGAGGGAAAATGAGATTTATAGAAAAGATACTATTTAAGCTACTAAATATAAGTAGTCAGATAGCATCGTTTTCATTACCACAAGTGACCTTATTAGGGCTGCTAACAAATGGTAGAAGTATCGCAATGTGTAATGTCCTCTAGACATCACATAAGATAGTGACAACGATGTATTCGAAAATTTTTTCAGATATTGAACTATGACGATAGATTAATATCTGCGATTCACACTAACTTCTATTTATAGTTAATTAAATATGACGATATTTAATATATCTTAAAAAGTTGTTAATGTGATGGTATTTAAAATAACAAAATGTATGTTGGTTGAATTATTGTAGTCTAATTTAATTAGCATTAAATATAATTGAAAAATTCAATAATTAATTTGCTGTTAGGTGCAAATAAAAAATAAAAATAATTTTTAAAATAAATAAAACAAATGATTTGAGTGATGATTACCAAATTGAAATGATTAATTTATTTATAAGTAGAAATTGTAATATTAAATATATTGAAATTGAGAGCCAAGGCCAATAAAGATATATCTGATATAGTTGATAAATGATTTATAAAAATAGAGTAAATCTTAAAAACTCCATGGTGTTTGGAAATAAAACCAAAGGAAAGCCATTCATAAAAAAGTTTAGGTTGTTGGATTATTTCGTGATTGAAATAATTTTATAAGGAATTTAAAAACAGCAAGATCTATGTTCATTATTTAAAAGATTTTATTTATGTAAAAATTTTTAAGAGATTTTATTAATGCCAGTTATGAGTGTAAATTAAATAAGATCGTGTTTAATTAAGATTCATGTAAAATATTTTAAGAATTTTTTTAATCATACATAGATGAATGAACTATAAAAGATTAAGGAATAGCACAAGAACACAACAAACCGATTTAAGTTTTGTTCAAGTGTCATTAATTATTTGGATGTAGGAACAAATAAGTAAAGAAATTAGTCATAAAAATATAAAATAAAAAAAACAAAAAAAGTAGCAATGATCGGCTACTTTTTTTGTTTATACTAATATTTTTGAATTACTACTTCTTTCTCAAATTTTTTAATATCATCAAACTTTCCTAAAAATCAATTAGATGCTGTAGACATAGATAAAGCCGTAGCTTTTTTAATAGAAGATAGAGAGTCAAGGTTTAAGTTGTACTTGAATGATGCGAATGAAGATAATAATGTATCACCACATCCAACTGTACTTTTAACATTGCTTAAGGGGTTAAAACTTATTTTGTAATAGTCATTATTTTCATCTAATAAAATAGAACCATTACCACCCATTGAAACAATTATATTTTTAGCACCATTAGATTTTAAGTCTGTCATAGCTTTTATAACATCTTTTTCTAACATTTTTGGCTTGTCTAAAATTGCTTTTAATTCATCTATATTTGGTTTGATCAACAATGGGTTATAAGGCAGAATAGAAATTAATATTTTTGAATCTATATCTATAACAAATTCTGCATTTTTTGATTTAATGAACTTAATTAAATCTATTAATATTGTTTCATCACATTTTCCCATTATGAAAACAATATCATTTTCTTTAAGTTTTTTTAACTTATCTTTAAGTTCATCTATTTCTTTTTTATTGATTTTTGGACTTGGTCCGTTAATTTCAAAATTATTTTCTTTATCAAAATATTTAACATTAATTCTAATGTCTAAATCACTTTTTAAATTGATTGCCTCATAGTTTTTAATGCCATAATCTTTTAATAAATCTAAGAATAATTTTTCTGTTTTTCCGTATGTAAATGTTATTGCTGTATTTTTAACATTTAATTCATTCATAATATATGTTGCATTAAGTCCTTTACCTCCTGGTAAAAGATAATAATTTTCAACTCGTGTTAAATTATTTTTAACAAATTTATTTATTTGATTATCTATAACATAATCAATTGATGGAGAGAAAGTAATTGTATAGTTCATAATATCTTAGTTTGCTTGTTCTAATTCCTTATTTTTTCCAAATTTAGTATATCTTGATAAAATACCAATAATAACCATTTCAACAAATGCTCCTAATAACACTGCTGCAATAAAGAATGTTATACCCATTCCGATTTTCATTGGTTCATCTGTAAATAAATTACATCTTAATAATGGTGCTACAAAAATACCACCATGAGGAGCTAGTGACCCAATATTTAAAGCTCCAATTGCTATACCTGTAATAGCTCCACCTGTAAGGTTAGCTATGATCATTTTTCTAGGTTGTGCTGCTGTAAAAGGAATTGCGCCTTCACTTATGAAAGACAATCCCATTATGTAATTAACATATGATTCTTTTCTTTGAGTATCAGTTCAGATTTTTTTATCTATTGTACCTGATAATGCAATTGCTAATGGAGGCACCATTCCAGCACCCATTGCAATAGCCATTGGAACAGAACCGTTTACACCTGCATCTTGTATTGTTATTGTTCCAAAAACATATGCTGCTTTATTTATAGGTCCACCTAAATCTGCACACATCATTAATCCCATTATTATTCCTAACAATGGATATAATTCTGGTTTTGATTTAAATACATTTAAAAATAATCCAAATCCTAAGTTGATAAATTGCAATGGAATATTTGCTAAAAAGAATATTGAAACAATAATAAATGTTCCAAACAATGGCATGAATAATATGTTACTTATAGCATTTAATGATTTTGGCAATTTACTCAATATATATTTAGAAATTAATATAAATAATGATGCAGATATTAATGCGCCACCAATTGCTCCAAAAAATCCTGAGCCAGTAGATAACATACTTAAATATTCTTTTGGTAAGAAATCCATAAATCAAGGATTTCCACTTGGATCTTTAAATACACCTGTAGCCATCATACCACATATAAATCCAGGTAATAATCCACCTTTACCAACTAATCCAAAGGTCATGTATGCACATAGGATTGGTACCATTAAATCAAATGATATAACACCTATTCTTTTAAATCAGAAAGCTGCTGTTGTGTGTTCTCCTAATGATGAATCTGTTACACCTGAAAAACTATCAATCATAAATGCTATAGCGATTAATATACCACCAAAAATAACAAATGGTAACATATGACCTACACCATTCATTAGTGATTGATAAATTCTTTTCCCAAATTTATTAAAAGATATTAAGTCTGTATTATCTTCAAACTTAGTTTGATTAGCATTGCCTTTAAAAGTAACACCTTTATTTTCTATAACTTTTTTAATTTCTTTTTCTGGATTTTTGATTGCATCTCTTGTAGATATTTCAACTATATTTTCTTTACCTGCAAATCTAGATGTATCAATAGATCTATCTAATGCTAAGATTACACCTTTAGCATTTTTTATTTCAGATTCTGTTAATGTGTTTCTTGAACCTTCTGTTCCTTGAGTTTCTACTTTAATTGATACTTTCATTTCTTTAGCTTTTTTCTCTAAAGAATCTTTTGCTAAAAATGTGTGAGCTACTCCTGTAGGGCAAGCTGTTATTGCTACTACATCATAGTTTGTAGTTGTTGAAGAATTATTATCATTCTTATTATCACTAGAATAATGATTGATTAATTTTATTAATGTATCAGTTGAATTTACTTTTTGAAGTTCTTTTACAAAATCTTCATTAATTAATAATGTAGAGATTTCTTGGATGGTTTCCATGTGAGAGTTTTCACCTGTTGTTTTGTTGTAGTTTAAAAAGAAAATATAATTTACTTTTCCATTTTCTGTTTCATCTTTTTCATCTCATACAAGACCCTGTACTTTAGCAAATAAAATACACGGTTTTATTACTACATCATTTAATATGTGTGGCATCCCCACACCTTCCCCTATATTTGTAGGAAATTGATTTTCTCTTTCTATGGCTGCATTTAATGCCACCTTTGAATCTTTAATATATTTTTTGCTTTCTAACAAATCACAAAAATAAGTTAAAGCTTCTTTTTTGTTTTTAAATTTTTTATTGACAAACAAATCGTTTGACAATAAATTTATAATACCCATTTAATTACCTTCTTTCTTTAATACATAAGTGTAATTTTTTGCAAATTCAGGCATTGACACTGCATTAGTAACAACAACTATTTTTTTATTAGTGGGTGTAAAATCATATAATGCTTTTTTATAAAACTTTTTTTGTTCACATAAAACAATAATTAAATCACTGTGCTCACAAATTAATTTTTTAGTTGCTCCTTCTGATTCTTCAGGAGTTGTTAATCTTTCTTTTTCATCTATTCCATTAACGCCTAAAAAACTTATTGAAAAATACATCTTAGATAAAAAGTCATAATCTAAGTTAACAATAGCTTGTGTTCTATCTTTTATTTTTCCACCCAATATATGCACATTTTTAAATCCTTTTTTAATTGCTTCGCTAGCATTAAAAATAGAATTTGTATAAATTAAATTATCTCGATTTAGATAGTCCAATAAATAAAAACATGTTGATCCAGAATCTAAAAAAATTGGAGTATTTTTATGAACAAATTTTGAAGCAGTTTTAGCTATAGATTTTTTAGCATTAACATCTAATAAGATATTTTCATTTGCTATTTCATCAATAATTTTATTTTGTTCATTTTTATAAATAATTTCGCCAAACAATCTTTCTATTAATCCTTCATTTTCTAATTGAATAAGATATCGTCTTAAAGTAGAAATAGTTAAATTGAATTCATTTTGTAAATCCTTAGTCTTAAGGATATTTTTAGTTTTTATAAATTCAATCATTTTATTTTTTATAATTGCTGACACAAAATACTCCCAAAAAAATTTTATTCTATTTTGAATAATTTTGAACAAATATAAATAATTTTTAACCATATATTTTTTTATTAAAAGATAATTATAGAATAAACATAATGATCATTTTTTTTATGTTTATTTTTATTTAAAAAAATTAATTCAAAACTAATCAAATTACACTTATAAAATTATATATTTTATCTAGGAAAAATATTAATATATACATCTTATTTTAAAAACTTGGATTGACCCCAGCACTTAAAAAACAAAAAAATAAAGTGTATAATTAGTAAATACTCATAGAGAGAGGTGTAACTATGAAGAAAATTAAAAATAAAGTATTGACTTTAATACCTATGACAGTTTCAACTGTTGCAGTACCATCTGCTATGGTTGTTGAATCTGAAACAAAAAATAGAGACAACAACATAAATAATGATTCTGAAATTCAAACAATAACTAATAATGCTATGGCTCGTAATGGTGCAGATAAAACTGCTGAGTTTTTATCTCAACCTGGAGTTGTAACTCAAAAAGCATTTTATGGTGATGTTTTAAAAGCTACTTCTAAAAATGACTACAACACAGTTAATATAGATATGTTAAAAGATGCTAATGAAGGAAATGTTGAAAGAGCGTATAAAACTCTAACTGATAACTATACTAACAATTTAGATGAAGCTAAAAAAAGTTACTTGAAAAATCCGGTTATAAAATGAACTGATAAAAATGGTAATTTGTTTGACAGTGAATATGAAGCTAAAGAATCTATGCTTTACAATTCTAAAGAGTTTACAAATCCAGTTGCTTATTATGAGATAAAAGATTACTCTAGAACAGACAGTTCTGGAAACCCTACAATTATTAAAATTAATCCGTTTAATAAAAATGATTTAGAGATGCTAAAAGAAATATCATTAAAAAATATGTTTAATGATAGATCTAATTTTAAGATAACTAGAATGAGCGCTTGAAATAGAGAAGAGTATCAAAATGATGATTTTGTTGGAAAAACTTCAGATGAAATAAATGTAGAAGTAAATAGAATTATGAATGGCTTAACAGACATCATTAAAAATAATATGTGATTAAATGTTAATGTTAAACCTGTTGCTGATAGACCACAATTATCACTAAAATATCTTGATGGTGGTGGATATACAAGAGTTGGTACAGCATATTTTAATTTTTCAAAAACTGATAAAGTTAATAATCATACAATTGGTACTGACTATAAAACTATTATTAATGATTCTAAATATTTATCTAATCAACATGATTTTTCTCAAATGTTTAATTTGCACTATGATAAATTTGGTACAGCTAGATGAACACCAGTAGCTAATGCTACTATGAAACCTGGTCAAACTATTTTTGGTGGTCAATCTTATGATTTTAATATGGATAATGCCTATAATACTGTCAAAAAATTTGACTATAGTATTGGTAGTGGAGCAATAGACTTTTTAGGTAAAGGTAAATTAGTTAATGCCTACTTTGATTTAACTTTTAATCAATGAAGTTTCTCAGAAAGAATTGGAACAGACAGTGGCTTTAGAAGTGAAATGCAATCAAGAGCTAGGAATGTTAAAGAACATGCAATTTCATACTTGAAAAATGAGTTATCAAAAATAGGATATACTGACAATGAGGCAGCAAGGATTGCTAATGAACTTGGGATGCAAGTGGAATCATTAATGATGTCTGATATTATAGGTGCCAATAATCTTATTGCTAGTTCAATAAAAAGTCCTGAACAAGTAAGAATTACACTAGATAAATTAAATGGAATTATTCTAGACAGTATGAATAGAAATTTAGCACATTCAGGAAAACAATCTGCAAATGATATAATTTATGGATTCTTAGCATCAAAATATCAAACTCAAGAAAAAATAAATACAAATGATGTAATTTATACAATAACATACAATGATCAACCATTGTTTAGAATAGATGATTCTATCATTTCACCAATGTATCAAGTTGAGAAGTTTAAACATAAACCATTATCTTATGTTAAAGAGCAATTCGATAATGAATTAAAATCAAATAGTGGATCATTTATTTCAAAAATGAAACCTAGTTTAAAAAATGTTTCTAACACAGTTTCTATGTCAAACGGTAATGCTAGTTTACTTACTAAAACATCAATGAAAAACTATGACACTAGTAGCAAATCAGCATCATTTAGATTGAGCAATAATTCAAATAATGCTACAAATGGTTTGGATTCATCAGTTAAATTTATTGATGATGCTATTTATTCAGAACACAGCATCAATAAAGAAAACTTGAAAAGAGAATTAAATCGTAGAGAAGAAGATAATTTAGGTTTTTTAAATAATGATTATGGTACTTTTGAAGCTATGTACCAATATAATGAATCATTATCTAGAATTATATCTAATCAAAATCCTTCATCTGCTTTACTAGATAATGTTAGAACAAACTCTATTAAAGATACTAATGATATAGTGGTGTTATATGATAAAGATAAAACCCCAGCTACTATCAAATATGGTGAGTATTTAAATTTTGGTCATAAATTTAATGAAAGTTTAGCTGATGGAAAAACTAAAGTATTAAATTCAGTAGAAAAAAGAGGATATGAAATTGGTCTTGAAGGCTTAAATAACCCTTCTAAGCATTATACATACTTTGATTATGATGGGAATGTATTATTAAGTGCAATAGTTGATCAAATTGATGGAAGTTTTGAGGCTTCAGCACAACAAGCATATGACAATGCTTTAAATAAAATTGTTGTTCCAGCTTCTGATGAATTTATTTATTACACAGATAATACTGGTAATAAGGAATTAATAAAAAATGAGATTACAAATCTTTATGTATTAAAAATTACTGACTCAAGTACAGCTAGAATGGGTAAAACATACTACTATGGATTTACTAAATATCAAGATCTTTACAACTATACAAAAGAATACTTAACATTGAGTCAAGGAAATGGTGGTTCTGGTCCTATAACTCCAAATCCTGAAAATCCACTTCCAGGAACAGGTGAATTATTAACAGATGTTGATGAGATTATTACTGGTATATTATCTACAATTGCTGTTGTAACAATTTCTGAAATTGTATTCTGTGTAACATTATTTGTTGTTAAAAACAAAAAAGCATATGCTGAAATGAAACAAACTAATGTTGCTACTAACAAACCAATGAATACAACAGTTCAAAAGAAACCTGTAACAAACAATGATCTTAATATTCCATTAAACTTAAAACCTAAATACAACATTGGATAGAAAATATATAGTTAATTTCCAATAAGCAAGGAGAGACGTTATGAATGAAAAAAATACTAATAAGAAGAAGTTATTAACATGTAAAAATGTAGTTTTATCAAGTGTTGCTACAACAATTGCAGCAGTACCTATATCTATAGCAATTAACCAATCTGTTGGTAATAATACGTTTCATTTTGCTGATAAAACTTTTAATTCAAAAAGTTCTGTTGTTAATTACATTAAAAGTAATTCAAAAGTTTCAAACAACCGTATTGAAACAGATGCTAAATGAACTATTAAATATGGTAATGCTACAAAAACATTTGATTCACCAGAAGAATTACGTGCGTTTGTTGACACAACATTTATCAATGAAAAAAAATATGTAGTAAATGCTGATATTAATAAATTTAAGAATGAACATGGAATTATTGGATCTAGTGGCGATTTTTGGAAACATGCTAAATTGTTAAATGGTTCAGATGAAGTTTCTCAAAATCTTACTAAAACAATTTATCAAGGTTTAAATAATCAAATTACTGAAGATTTAGACACAGCTATTAATTCATATTTTGAAGCTAAAGATGCATATTATTTTGACAACATTTACTTCAATTCTCGTGAAGATTTGAAAAATTATTTAATAGCTTTCAATAAAAATACTAAAACTATCAATTCAATAGTTTTAAAAGGTCCAAATGGTGTTGAGTCTGCTCCAATTAATTTATCAAATAGTACTAATGCAATGACTCAAATTAATAGTTTTATTGAAAACAATACATTGAAAGTTTTAACTTATACAAACTCTAAAACTAAAGAAAAAATTAACATTACAAATTCAAATGTTAATGATGTTATTAACAAAGTTGAAATGCAAGATTTATCTTATATTCATATGCAATCTAACCAAGGTGAAAGTAGATATGTAATTGATAACTCTGATAATGCAAACCTAATAGGTCCGTACTTTTATGATGGTGTTTTAGATGTTGGCGCATTTAAAAATAAGAACATGTGAAAGAAAGCCAATAATGTAAATAAGCAGGTTTATTTTAATTCAAAAATAGATTCTATGATTGGATCTTTCTTTTCATCTATTATAGTTGATGATAATGCTATTAATGTTTATGAATCTACTGTTGAAAATAAACAACCACCTTTATTTAGAACATCAATATTAGTAAATGATGGTTCAAAAGCTGGTGAAAAAGAACTTAACTTAGATGATTGATTCATCCAAGAACTTGGTAAAATGTCTCCAGAATTAAAAGATGAAGTAGTGAAAACTAACTTTGATTTAATGAAAGGTAATAAATACAATACTTTCTATAAAATTCCTATAATGTATAGTTTTATTATGCAAAGAATAGTTTCGAGAGGTTTATCTCAAGCATTTATTGATTTAGTCAATTTCTATTTTGGTGCAGTTTGTGATTATATCCAAGATAGTTTAGAAGTTATCTTGATGGATGAATCATTATTGGTAAGAAAAGATGGTAAGAAATTTAATGTTAGAGAATTATTCAATATTGGTAATGGTGAATTTAACTTAAATTCTTCTATGGAATATTTTTTAGGAGAAATTAAAACTTATCCAAAAATTATTGCAGCAATGGATGCGTATATAGGTGCGTTCAATAACTTATTTATGGTTTCTGGTTTAATGCCTTTTGTAAGTTATGATCAATCATATCTTATTGAAAAC